>NZ_QPFS01000034.1:0-39052 GCF_010906995.1 Rhodopseudomonas sp. WA056
GACGCGGTGCCCCGGCCTGCCCTCGGGCCACGCCGGCCCTTCGGCGGCGCAACGCTCCTGCACCGAGGGGCAGCGGGTGCGAAACCGGCAGCCGGATGGCGGCGCCACCGGACTCGGAATCTCGCCTTCGAGAATGATGCGGCGGTCGACCCGCAGATGTGAAGGCAGCGGGATCGGCTCGGCCGACAGCAGCGCGCGCGTGTAGGGATGCAGCGGATGCTCGATCACATCTTCGGCGGGGCCGAGCTCCATCAGCTTGCCGAGATAGGTAACGGCGATCCGGTCGGAGATGTGCGACACCACCGAGATATCGTGGGTGATGAACACGTAAGTGAGACCGAACTCGCGCTGCAGATCGGCGAACAGGTTGAGCACGTCGCCGCGGATCGAGACGTCGAGCGCCGCCACCACCTCGTCGCAGACGATCACCTTGGGGCGCAGCGTCAGCACCCGCGCGATGTTGACGCGCTGTTTCTGTCCGCCGGAGAGCTGATGCGGATAGCGATCGGCAACTTCGGGAGACAGACCAACCCGCTCCAGCGCAGCGACGCCGCGGCGGCGGCGTGACGCCGCATCGCCCTCGCCGACGATCTCCAGCGGCTCCATGACGCTGTCGATGATGGTCATCCGCGGGTTGAGCGCCGCATTGGGATCCTGAAACACGATCTGGTAGTCGCGGCGATGCTTGCGGAACGCTTTGGCGCCGAGCGCGGCGGGATCGACGCCCTGATGCAGGATCTGCCCTTCTGTGGGCTTCAGCAGCGACACCAAAGCGCGTCCCAGCGTGGTCTTGCCCGATCCGGATTCGCCGATGATGCCGAAGGTCTCGCTGGTGCGAACCTCGAAGTCCATGCCGTCGACGGCCTTGACGGTGTCGTGGCCGTCGCGAGTCGGAAACAGGATGCGCAGATCGCGCACCGCGATGATCTCGCTCGGATCGGCCGGGGCTGAATGTGTCAATTCACCGCTCCCGGCAAAGCCAACTCGGTCGCGCGCCAGCAGCGAGCGCCATGGCCAGCATCGACCTCGACCATCGCCTGCTCGCGCTCGCAGCCGACCGCCGCATGGGCGCAGCGCGCGCGAAAGCGGCAGCCGGCCGGCATCGCATTCGGCGACGGCACCCGACCGGGAATCGACGACAGCACGCCGCGTCGGGCGCTGAGCCCAGGCAACGAACGCAGCAGGCCTGACGTGTAAGGATGGCGCGGCCGCGTCAGCACGTCGTCGACCGGCGCATCTTCGACGACTTCGCCGGCATACATCGTGATCATCCGGGTGCAGGTTTCGGCGACGACACCGAGATCATGGGTGATGAAGATCAGCGCAGTGCCGGTTCGCTCGCTCAGCGACCGCAACAGGTCGGTGATCTGCGCCTGTACGGTGACGTCGAGCGCCGTGGTCGGCTCGTCCGCGATCAAAAGCTTCGGCTTGCAGATCAGCGCCATCGCGATCATCACGCGCTGCCGCATCCCGCCGGAGAGTTGGTGCGGATACTCGTCGCAGCGCCGCTCCGGCGCCGGAATGCCGACCTCGCGCAGCGCCTCGATCGCGCGGTCGCGGCCCTCGGCCCGGCTCACCGGAAAATGTACCCGATAGGCTTCGCTGATCTGATCGCCGACGGTGAACACCGGATCGAGCGCGCTCATCGGCTCCTGAAAGATCATCGCGATGTCGCGGCCGCGGACCGCCCGCATCCGCCGCGGCGACAACTTCAACAGGTCGACGCCGTCGAACATTATCTCGCCGCGCACCTGCGCGTTGTGCGCCGGCAGCAGCCGCAGCAGCGACAGACCCGTCACCGTCTTGCCGCAGCCGCTCTCGCCGACCAGGCCGACGCGCTCGCCGGGAGCGATCGAGAAGCCGACGTTGCGGGTGATCGGCAGCGAGCCGCCGGCGGTGGCGAAAGACAGCGACAGATCCCGCACCGCAAGAAGCGGCGCCGCGGCGACAGCCGGTACGGCTGCGCGATTCAATTCGACGGCATGACCGCGCGACATCACCGCGCCATCGCCCCGACATATCGAGTGCGGGTTCGCAACTGCGCGAACGTCATCGCCATGTCCTCCCTTGATCCGCCGCGTCAGCGTGCGGGCCGTCGCCTGTTGCGGCTTGTCGCCGGTCTCTGCCCGGCGTCGGCGCCATCATCAAAGGACACCGTTTGTCGATTGTCAACAATCGACTGTCACGCTACGAAGGGCCAGCAACGCGCGAGGCGCGTCACGGAGCCCGAGGAGACATCATGGCAGCGACCAACTATCGCAGGCCCCCGGCCGACGATGACGGCGCCCCGGTGGGCCGGTTCTCTCTGCGCACGCTGCCCGATCAGATCGCCGAAGAGCTCGGCGCGGATATCGTCTCCGGACGTCGTAAAGCGGGCGAACGTCTGGTCGAACTCGACCTCGCACGTGACTTCGGCGTCAGCCGCGGCCCGATCCGCGAAGCGATCCGGATTCTCGAGCGGCGCCGTCTGGTCGAGCTCAATCCGCGCCGCGGCGCTTACGTCAAACCGCTTTCGCTGAAATCCGTCGCCGACCTGTTCAACGTCCGCACCGCGCTGTCGATGCTGGCGGTGCGGACGATGGCGACCTCGCCGATCGAGAGCTTCGTTGATACTTTGGCACGGCGCTGCGATGAGCTGAATGCAGGTGTCGAGATCGACGATCCAATCAGCTTCGCGCGCACCACGACGCGCGCCGTGCGCACCATCGCGCGCGGCTCCGGCAACGAGCTGCTGGTCGAACTCCTCGCCGACCTCGCCAACCAGACGGTGTGGACGACGATCTGGAAATCACCGCTCGATTACCAGACCCGGAAAATCCGCCGGCACAGCGCCGACCTGATGGCGGCAACGCTGCGGGCGATCCGGCAACGCCGACCGAACGCAGCCGAGACGCACTATCGCGAACTGCTCGAAGGCGACCGCGATCGGGCGCTTGCGACGCTGTCGCGGATGCGCGGCGAAGCAATCGACTTCAGCGGGATCGCGCCGGCCGATGGTACTGGTATCCAAACGCGAACGACGCGGCAATCCGGGTCGATGGTACAGCCCTAGTTCGCGTAGACGCCTCCCGATTCGTGCTCGCACCGGGATCTGCCGTCGAGCGCAGCCGGGTGCCGATTTGCCGGCGTACAAGCAAGCCGCAACACAGCACAAGTTTCTCTCCAGTCGATCGCACAGACGCCGGCTTTTCCCCGTTCGCACGATCCGGCACCAAATCGATCTTATTTTTCCGCGCACGTTGACTTCACATCCGCGTTCGGCAGAGTTGGCTCGTCCGGTGTCCTTCGCAGGCACGGATCGCGGGATTTGACGGAGCAGCTTGCGCCGCGGGTTAATCGCTAAAGCGCCACGACACGGCTCGTGGGCTCCTTTATTGACGGAGATCGGCTCATGAACGCCAACATCTCGATCATTGCTGACTTAACTGCACCGCAATTCGGTACTCTGCCTGCGCTCGTCTCGGCCTCGCGCGGCGCGATCTCGTCGGGACGCGGACTCTCCCGCTCCGGCCTCTGTTGTAGCTGTCGAATGACCCTCGGCTGACGCCGACACCGTTTCGACACCACCGACATCATCAGAGATCAGAAGGCGCTGGCTTTGCCAGTGGGAGAGTCATGTCCGACGCTTACGTTATCGAAGTTCAAGCCCGCACCGCCGGCATCGTCGTCCGGGACGGACGCAAGTTCTGCTTCTTCGCCGCCCATCACGACTTCAACAGTCTGGAGCGCCGCTCGTTCGGCTCGCTGGTCGCCGCCCAGAAGGCCGCAACCCGCTGCTGGA
Source organism: Rhodopseudomonas sp. WA056 (assembly GCF_010906995.1). NCBI lineage: Bacteria > Pseudomonadati > Pseudomonadota > Alphaproteobacteria > Hyphomicrobiales > Nitrobacteraceae > Rhodopseudomonas > Rhodopseudomonas sp. WA056. The sequence goes on from NZ_QPFS01000034.1 coordinate 3,782, forward strand.
AGGAAGGCCGTCCGCGGCTGCAATAGCCCGGAGCGGCGGCGTTTCTCAACCATATCCCAAACGGCTCGCCAAAGCCGCTTTCGCGACGTGATCGTCGCGGAGGCGCGGCTGGCACCATGAGCCGCGCCCACGACACAAATCTTCTGCGACGGCGCTGGACCGGGAAATGCCGATCTCGCTCCGTCGCGGATTTCGAAATGGCCGCCGGATCGGTCGGCCGATAGTTTCCCCGCAAACCACGACCAGCAAGATGGTCACGTATCGAGGTTGAATTCCCATGGTTCGTAAACTCGTTTTCGCCGCGGCAGCTTTCGCCGCGCTCACCGCCGCGGCTCCGGCCTACAGCACCGAAGTGGTCCGGATCGGCACCACCGCCGGTCCGTACGCCGAGATCCTGCGCTACGCCGGCGACCTCGCCGCCAAGCAGGGCATCGAGGTGAAGATCACCGAATTCACCGACTACACTGTGCCGAATGCGGCGCTGGCGCAGGACGATCTCGACATCAACAACTTCCAGCACCAACCCTATCTGGACAACCAGGTGGCACAGCGAGGCTACGATATCGTGTCGATCGCCAAGAGCATCATCGTGCCGATCGGGATCTATTCGAACAAGGTCAAGACGCTGGCCGATATCAAGGACGGCGCCAGTGCCGCAATCCCGAACGATCCGTCGAACGGCGCCCGGGCGTTGCAGCTGTTCGAGAAGGCCGGGCTGATCAAGCTGAAGCCGGGCATCGGCATCAAAGCGACGATCGCCGACATCGCCGAGAACCCCAGGCATCTGAAGATCGTCGAACTCGACGCCGCACAGCTGCCGCGCTCGCTGAACGACCTCGATTTCTCGGCAGTCAACCTCAACTACGCGCTGAGCGCCGGGCTTGATCCGAAGAGCGCGCTGCTGCTCGAAGGCGCCGACACCAACTGGAACCTGGTGTTCGCGGTCCGCGCCAAGAATAAGGACAACGCGACGCTGAAGAAGTTCGTCGAGATCTATCGCTCGCCGGAGGTCAAGGCCTTCACCGAAAAGCGCTTCAACGGCACATTCTCACCACTTGGTGAGACCGGCCGCCGTCGCAACGATCACCTGTTCATCCTTCCATCGATAGCGCGACCGGCCCCACGGCCGGTCGTCCGCATTCAGGACCACCGCACATGACCGCGACTTCCGACGAGCGCCCGTACTGGGACGCCAAGCTCGAGACCCAATCGCGCGCTGACTGGCACGCGCTGAAACTGTCGCTACTGAAAAAGCACGTCGCCCACGCCTATGCGGGCTCGCCGGCCTATCGCGCCGCGTTCGATGCCGCGAAGGTTTCGCCCGACCAGATCAAATCGCTGGGCGACATCCGCCGTTTCCCGTTCATCGACAAGCGCAGCTTGCGCGATCGCCAGCTTGCGGTGCCGCCGTTCGGCGACCTGGTCGCGGTGCCGGAGCGCGACATCGTCTATATCTCCGCGTCGTCCGGCTCGACCGGCGTCCCGACCGCCTCGCCGTTCACGCAATCCGACTTCGACGGCTGGATCGACTATGAGGCGCGGCAGTTCTGGTCGTCCGGAATGCGGCCGACCGATCGCTACGTGCATTCGCTGAACTTCTCGCTGTTCATCGGCGGGCCGTGCGTGCTCGGCGCGCAGAAGCTCGGCGCGCTGACGATCCACGCCGGCACCATTCCGTCCGACCGGCTGCTGCAGATCCTTCGCCAGTTCCAGGCCACGGTGATCTGGACCACACCGTCTTACGCCTGGTACCTCGGCGAGACCGCGATCAAAGAAGGCTACGACCTGCGCAAGGACCTGGCCGTGCGCCGGATCTTCGTCGCCGGCGAGCCCGGCGGCTCGATCCGGGAGACCCGCGACCGCATCGAGCAGCTGTGGGGCGCCTCGGTGTATGATTACTACGGTCTGTCCGACATCTTCGGCTCTTGCGCCGGGATGTGCGAGCAAAAGGATGGCCTGCACTGGGCCGAGGATCACATCCTGGTCGAAGTGATCGATCCCGACAGCGGCGAGCCGGTGAAGCCGGGAGACCGCGGCGAAATGGTGCTGACCACGCTGCAGAAAACAGCGCGGCCGATGATCCGTTTCCGCACCGGCGACATCGTCAGCTTCAATCCGGAGCCGTGCCGCTGCGGCCGCACCGCGATCCGGCTCAACGGTGTCCACGGCCGACGCGACGACATGCTGATCATCAAGGGCGTCAACCTGTTCCCGAGCGACGTCGAAGCCGTAGCGCGGCAGGATCATGAGCTGACCGGCGAATATCGTCTGGTGGTCGACCGGATCAATCACCTCGACCGTCTCACCGTCGAGGTCGAGCACATCCACGGCTACAACGGCGAGACTCACACGCTCGCCGACCGATTCGAACGCAAGCTCAAGGCCATCACCGGCGTCTCGGCCGCAGTCTCGGTGCTGAAGCCCGACACCCTGCCGCGCGGCACGCACAAGGCCAAGCGGGTCGAGGACCGGCGCAGCGGGGTGTGGAGCTGAGGAAGAAGACGGAGGAACAGGCGGCGGAGCGTCAGCGTTCCGCCGCACCTCTCCGAACCGTCATTGCGAGGAGGCAAAGCCGACGAAGCCATCCAGCTCCGTACACGAGGTTTTGTGGATTGCTTCGCTGCGCTCGTAATGACGGGGAGAGGACGTGATTGACCAGCGAAGCAGGCGCGCGTACCGATCGCTGCCGTCATCGCCCGCGAAAGCGGGCGATCCAGTATTCCAGGGAATCATTGGCGAAACGGACCGCGCTAGAATAGCTGAAGTACTTGAATACTAGATCCCCCGCATGCGCGGGGGATGACGTTTGTGTGTGGAGCCTAGTCGCTTCGCCTCACCACGCCGGGATATAAGTCCCCTTGAACCGGGTTTCGATGAACTTCTTGACCGGCCCCGAGTGATAGGCGTCGATCAGTTGCTTGACCCAGGGCTTGCCCTTGTCTTCTTCGCGCACCGCGATGATGTTGACCCAGGGGCCTTCGACGTTCTCACGGGCGAGTGCATCCTTGGACGGATCGAGGCCGGCCTGCACCGCGTAGTTGTTGTTGATGGAGACCAGATCGACGTCCTGCAACGAGCGCGGCAGCTGGGCGGCGTCGAGTTCGACGAATTTCAGCTTCTTCGGATTGTCGATGATGTCGGCGACCGTCGCGGTGGCGCCGACGCCCTCCTTCAGCTTGATCAGGCCGTGCAGCGCCAGGATCTGTAGGCCACGCGCGCCGTTGGACGGATCGTTGGCGATCGCCACAGTAGCGCCCGGCTTCAGATCGGCGAGCGCCTTGACCTTGACCGAATACACGCCCTGCGGCGACGCGATGGTGTTGGCGACCTTGACGATGGTCCAACCGGTCTTGGCGACCTGCGCTTTCAGATACGGCTCGTGCTGAAACGAATTGGCCTCCAGCTCCTTCTGCGCCAGTGCCTGGTTCGGCACCACGTAGTCGGTGAACTCGACCGGCTTGATGTCAAGGCCGCGCTCGGCGGCGACCTTCTTGACCACGTCGAGGATCTCGGCGTGCGGACCGGCGGTGACGCCGACCCGGATGGTCTCGGCATGGGCGGCGCCGGCGAAGGCCAGCGCGATCAGGGAAACGGCAAGACGGCGCATTGAGAAGCTCCTGGTCGAGACATGGAAATCAGTGCCGGCGGATGCGGCGCTTATCGAGCTTGCGCGCCAGCGTGTCGCCGAGCGTCTGCACGCCCTGCACCAGCGCGATCAGCACCAGCACCACGGTCAGCATCACCTCCGGCATGAAGCGCTGATAGCCGTATCGGATGCCGAGATCGCCGAGACCACCGCCGCCGACGGCACCGACCATCGCCGAATAGCCGAGCAGGCTGACGATGGTGAGCGTCAGCGCCATCGTCACCGCCGGCATCGCTTCGGGCAACAGCACCTTGCGGACGATCTGAAGCGGGCTGGCGCCGAACGCACGCGCCGCTTCGATCAGGCCGTGATCGACCTCGCGGATCGCCGCTTCGATGACGCGGGCAATAAACGGGATCGCAGCGATCGTCAGCGGCACGGTCGCCGCCGCGGTGCCGATCGAAGTGCCGGCGATTAGCCGGGTCAGCGGCACGATCGCCACCACCAGGATGATGAACGGCGTCGAACGCGTCGCATTGACGACGACGCCGATCAGGCGATTGGCGATCGGTGCGGCGAACAGCTCACCGGTTTGAGAAGTGGCGAGGAAGATGCCGAGCGGCAGGCCGATCAGCGTGCCGAACAACCCCGCCAACCCGACCATGTAGAGGGTGTCGAGCGTCGATGACGCGATCATGCGAATGAGTTCAGGCGACATAGCCGAGCTGCTCCACCAGGTTGTTGCCGGCCGACAGTTGCGCGATCACCTGGCGCAGCACCTCGGGCGCGGCGTCGAGCGACACAATCAGCGTGCCGAACGGATGGCCGGCGATCATCTCGACCTGCCCCGACAGAATGTTGAGATTGACGCCGAGGTCGCGCGACACCCGCGACAGCAGCGGCTGGTTGGCGTCGCTGCCCTTGAAGGTGATGCGCAGCACCGCCTGACCGCCCGGCGGCTGCTGCGGCTGCAGCTTTTCCAAGAGCCAATCCGGCGCGCCGCTGCCGGTCACCGACGAGACGAACCGCCGCGTCACCTCATGGCGCGGGGTGGCGAACACGTCGAAGGTCGCGCCGTCCTCGACGATGCGGCCGCCTTCGATCACCGCAACGCGGTCGGCCAGCGCCTTCACCACCGCCATCTCGTGGGTGATGAACAGGATAGTAAGATGCAGATCGCGATTGATCTGTTTGAGCAGTTCGAGGATCTGATCGGTGGTTTCCGGATCGAGCGCCGATGTGGCTTCGTCCGACAGCAGCACCGACGGCTCGGTGGCGAGTGCGCGGGCAATGCCGACGCGCTGCTTCTGACCGCCGGACAGCTCCGCCGGATAGCGGTCGCGCTTGTCGGCGAGCCCGACCATGTCCAAGAGCGGCAGCACGCGCTTTTCGATCTCAGCTTTCGGCGTGCCGGCGATCTCGAGCGGCAGTGCGACATTGCCGTAGGCGGTGCGCGACGACAGCAGGTTGAAATGCTGAAACACCATGCCGATCGAGCGCCGCGCGGTGCGCAGATCGCGTTCGGACAGCGCGGTGATTTCGACGCCGTTGACGACGACGCGGCCGCTCGACGGCTTGTCCAGCCCGTTGATCAGCCGGATCAGCGTCGACTTGCCGGCGCCGCTGCGGCCGATCACGCCGAGGATGGAGCCTTTCGGAACGGTCAGGCTGATATCGTCGAGGGCGACGACTTCGGCGCTGCTCTTCCGTGCCGAATACACCTTGCGGACACGGTCGATCAGGATACCGGTGGTCGGCTGCGTCGATACGAAGGCGGGGCGCTCTCCCGCGGGCGGTTGCCAGGGAGCATTCATGATGGGCTCGTTCATCGATTCCAGGTGACCGCCCGCGTGGCGGCGTTCCCTATCGACTACCGGCCGGCCTCCCGCATCGCAATGCCTGGAGAATAAAAACAACGTGGCCGTCGCACTGACAGCAAATCGCGACCAATATCTGACCCGAAAGCGCCAAACGGGAGAAAATTCTTTCGCAGGCTTGCCAGCTCAGATACCGCCACCGTCCTCGAAGGCGTCATAGCGCGCCTTGGCCTGGGTGATGACGCTGTTCGGCGGCACATCGCGCGTCAGCCAGACGCCGCCGCCAACCTGTGAGCCCTGCCCGATCGTCACCCGCCCGAGCACCGTGGCGCCGGCATAGATCACGACCTCGTCCTCGATGATCGGATGACGGTCGCCGCCTTTGACGATGCGGCCGTGCTCGTCGGTCTCGAACCGCTTGGCCCCGAGCGTGACCGCCTGATACAGCCGCACCCGCTTGCCGATCCGCGCGGTCTCGCCGATCACGACGCCGGTGCCGTGATCGATGAAGAAGCTCTCGCCGATGGTCGCGCCGGGATGGATGTCGATGCCGGTCTGCGCATGGGCGATCTCCGCGACGATCCGCGCCAGCATCGGCACCCCGAGCACGTACAGCCGGTGCGCGATGCGATGCCGGATCATCGCGGCGACACCCGGATAGCAGAATACGACTTCGTCCAGGCTCTTCGCTGCCGGATCGCCATCGAACGCGGCGCGGATATCGCTGTCGAGCAGCGCGCGGATGCGCGGCAGGTCATGGGCGAAATCCGCCGCGATGGTCAGCGCCTGCTGTTCGATCTCGCCGGGCTTGGCGGCGCCGTCGAGATCGGCAAGGCGCAGTTCGCGGCCGACCTCGCGGCGCAGCCGGCGCAGCACCTGCTCGATGGTGTCGGCGACAAAGATGTCGAGAGTGTCTTCCGACAGCCCCGCCGGCCCGAAGTGACGCGGATACAGCGCCGCCACCAAAGCATCGACGATACCGGCTACCGCTTCGCGCGACGGCAATTCCGGCAGCGATCGGCTGCGATAGCGCCGCCGCTGGGAGATGGCGCGGAGCCCTGCGAGTTCGGCGACGATTTCGCCGAGGTCCCATGCTGGCTCAGTGACGACACGGGGCTCGGCGGATTGCGACATGCGGGCGGCTCCGGTGAGTTGGCCTTACAGCGTTCAGTGACAATCTCTCCCCGTCATTGGTAGCCGAAGGCGAAGCAATCCAGCTCAGTGCACGAAGCTGGCTAGCTTCGCCGCTTCGCTCCTCGCAATGACGACATCCTCACACGCGACATCTTCCCATCAGCTCCCGCGCACACCTCGCCCACTCTGCAGTCGCCGCAACGCGTCGACCAGCGCGTCGATGTCGTCATGGGTGTTGTAGAGAGCGAGCGACGGCCGCACCGTGCTTTCCAGCCCGAACCGGCGCAGGATCGGCTGGGCGCAATGATGGCCGGCGCGCACCGCGATACCTTCGCGATCGAGCGCCTTGCCGACATCCTCGCTGCGGCAGCCGTCGAGCACGAACGACAGGATGCCTGCCTTCTCGCGCGCGGTGCCGATCAGCTTGAGGCCCGGCACCGTCAGCAGATGCTCGGTGCCATAGGCGAGCAACTCGTGCTCATGCGCCGCGATGTTGGCCATGCCAATGCGAGTCAAGTAATCGATCGCCGCGCCAAGACCGACCGCATCGGCGATATTGCCGGTGCCGGCTTCGAACCGATCCGGCGGCCCCTGGAAGATCGTCTTCTCGAAGGTGACGTCGGCGATCATGTTGCCGCCGCCCTGCCACGGTGGCATCGCTTCGACGACATCGGCCTTGCCGTACAGCACGCCGATGCCGGTCGGCGCGAACATCTTGTGACCGGAGAAGGCGTAGAAATCGACATCCAGCGCCTGGACGTCGACCGGCATGTGGCAGACGCCTTGGGCACCGTCGACCAGCACCTTGGCGCCATGGCGATGCGCCAACGCGGTCATCTCCGCGACCGGGGTGACTGTGCCGAGCGCGTTGGAGACTTGCGTGAACGCGACGATCTTGGTCTTCGGCCCGAGCAGCTTTTCGTATTCGTCGAGCAGGATCTGGCCGTGATCGTCGACCGGCGCGACGCGCAAGCGCGCGCCTTTCTCGGCGGCGAGTTGCTGCCACGGCACGATGTTGGCGTGGTGCTCGAGATGCGACACCACGATCTCGTCGCCTTCGCCGACATTGCGGCGGCCCCAGGCCTGCGCCACGAGGTTGATCGCCTCGGTGGCGCCGCGCACGAACACGATATCCTTCACCGAGGGCGCGTTGATGAAGCCGCGCACCTTGTCGCGGGCCGCCTCATAGGCATCGGTCGACCGTGCCGCCAGCGTGTGGGCGGCACGATGGATGTTGGAGTTCTCGTGCGTGTAGAACTGCACCAACCGATCGATCACGCATTGCGGCTTCTGCGTTGTGGCGCCGTTGTCGAGCCACACCAGCGGCCGACCGTTGACGGTCTCGCGCAGGATCGGGAAATCACGCTTGAAGACGTTGGCGTCGAACGGCCGCGCGCCGGACAGATCGAGCACATGCACGTCGGGGCGATGCTGCGGCGCCAGCCCGGTGAGGTCGAAGGTATCGACACGGGGCGGCGCGGCTGATGCCGGCGTCGCATGGGCCAGGGCCGGATTGTCGGCGAGAAAATACAGCGGAGCTGCCGTCGCCGCAGCGTTGGCCCCGAATGACCCCGCGCTCGGCAATACGCTGCGCGGCACGAAGCTGCGGGATTCGTCGAGCCGGCCTGGTAGCGCGGCCAGATCAGTATCGCGCGGAAACACAGGCTGCACCGCCGGTGCAGACGGAGGCGGCGGCGCCACAGGCGGAGCCGCGAGCGGCACCTTAAGCTCCTGCGGCAACGAGCCAACCGCCGTGGTCGGCTCCGGCGCCAGATTAGGATCGAGCGCGAAGATCGGTGCCGACGGCCGCGCCGCGCCCACGGTGGGGATCGGCGAGGCCGCGCCGGGATTGTGGTTCGGCTTATAGGAGGGCGATAGCGCCGGCGTGCCTGGAATCGCATTGTGCAGCGGCTCGGCGGCAAACAGTGGCGCCGAGCCGAGCGCGGCGCCGGGCTCCGGCACCGCCCCGGTCGGCAACGCCGAGAAGAACGCGTTGGCCAGCCGCGCGATCGAGGCGACATCCGGTGCACCGACCGCTGCGGCGGACGCCTGCTCCAGCGACGCCGGATGCGGCAGCGCTCCGCCTTGCGGCAGAGCCGCCGAGCCCGGATGCGGCAGGGTCGGCTCAGGCGTACTCATGATACGTACCGACCTCGACGTCATCGAGCACACCGAGCGCGTCCTCGGTCAGCACCGCCAGCGAGCAGTACAGCGAGATCAGATACGAGGCGATCGCCTTGCGGTTGATGCCCATGAACCGCACCGACAGGCTCGGCGCCACTTCGCCGGGTACGCCGGGCTGGAACAGACCGACCACGCCCTGCTTCTTCTCGCCGGTGCGCAGCAGCAGGATCTTGGTGCGGCCGGCTTCGTCGAACGGCACCTTGTCGGACGGCACCAGCGGCAGCCCGCGCCAGGTGAGGAACGGCGAGCCGAACATATTGATGGTCGGCGGCGGCACACCGCGGCGGGTGCACTCGCGACCGAACGCCGCGATGGCGCGCGGATGCGCCAGGAAGAACGCCGGCTCCTTCCAGACCTTGGTGATCAGCTCATCGAGATCGTCCGGGGTCGGCGGGCCCTTCCGGGTCGAAATCCGCTGCGACGGCGCGGTGTTGGCGAGCAGGCCATATTCGGCGTTGTTGATCAGTTCGCCTTCCTGCCGCTCCTTGACCTTCTCGATCAGCAGCCGGAGTTGCTCCTGGATCTGATCGAACGGATGGCTGTAGAGGTCGGAGACGCGGGTCTGGACGTCCAGCACGGTCGTCACCGCATTGAGGAAGTACTCGCGCGGATGCTCCTCGTAGTCGACGAAGGTCTCCGGCAGATCCGGATCGCGGTCGCGCCGCGGGCTGCACTCGACGTCGAACGAAGCAGATGCGGTCGCGCCGCGCGTTTCCTTGACGCGATTGAGACGGAAGATACCAGCCTCGACCGGCGTCCATTGCAACAGCGGTACCAGCCAACGCGGGGAGATGCCTCCCCATTGCGCACGGGTCTTAGTCGCGTTGGCGAGTTGGCGCGCTGCGCCTTCAGCGAGCGTCCTGCGAACTTCGGTATCTTCAGTCATGAATCACTACCCTCGGCGCCGCGGCACCTAAGTGCCGGCGCGTCGCTCAAATGGACCACCTTTGCGGAATAGGAGAAGATTTGATCTGTGTCCATGTCAGCGATCTGTCGCGGGACATGCAACTAATAGAATAGATTTCTACTAACAGATGCACTCAACTCATTGCTGTCGATTCAGCCCAGGCGATTAGCAGTGCATTTTCTCGAAGGCTGCCGCCGAAGAATGAGTTCCTTCGCGCCACGAGAATAATTCTTTAGATGGATGTGGAATTGTGTCCCGGCGGCCACTGCAGGGCCGGCAGTAGGCGCCGGACCGGTGCACCGCACCAGGAAGGGCTCGATGCGGCGCCCGGCGCGCGCCCAACCCTTGGCGGATGACGAAACGGCACCCTTGCGCCTGGATACCCTGCAGGGGTATAATCAAATCGAGACCGTTGCACCTTCCATAAGCGTCGGTCTTGAAATTGGCGCGTGACAGGTCTTACCTCTGGCGTCGTGCTATCGGATCACCGATAGCCCTTGGCGAGCTGAAAGCGGGATGCGACTGTTCCGGACGATCTTGGCGTTGATGATGGCGTTGTCGCTGGCGGCTTTGCCGGTCGGCTCGGCGTCGGCCGTCATGCTGCCTACCGGACCGGCGGAAGCCGCGCAGCACGTCCAGCACCACAAGCATCACGCTGGCACCCACGCCGCCGCAGCCGTCGAATCCTGCCACGGCGCCACCGCCGATGCGGCGCCAGTAACGCCCTCCCTGCCGAAACATCCGGCCAAGTGCCCGCTCGGGTTCTGCTGCGTCGGCGCCTCGGTCGGCTTCTCGCCGGTTGCTACGGTGCCGGTGAAATTCATCGCCCGACGCACCAGCACGGAGTTCCCGCCGCCCGACCTGTTCGTGCCGGACCACGCCGGCAGCCCGCCGTTCCGGCCTCCTCGCGTCTGATCTCCTGCTGACGAACCGCGCGAGCGTTTCGCCCGCGCCGATAGCTGCTGCGTGCCGTTCGGCCGCGGCACGAGATCAGACACGTTTGGAGATCATGATGACTGCGAAATTCTGCACCGCCGCGGCCTGCGCCGCCGCGCTCACCCTGTTTGCGACCGCCGCAATGGCCGGCGCGGGTGACTACGCGTTCGAGCCGACGACACCCGAGATGAAGAAGGGTGACGACGTCACCGTTGCCATCCGCCTCGTCCACAAGACCACCGGCAAACCGGTGGAAGGCGCGGTGATCTTCAAGACCCGCGTCGACATGGCACCCGACAACATGGCCGACATGGTGTCGCCGGTGACGGCGCTGCCGTCGCCAGAACCCGGCGTGTACGCCTTCAAGACCGACCTGCCGATGGCCGGCCGCTACCAGATCACGCTGTCGGCGAAGGTCCAGGGCGAGCCCGAGACCGTCACCGGCAAAGTGATCGTCAAGGCGTTCAAGTAGGCCAGCGCGGCGCCGCAGCCGCGGCGCCGCCGTCCTTCCTATCTCCCGAATTCGGATGCGCCCTCGCGGCGCGCGACGGTGCACGTCATGACCAACCTGCGCTCACCCTCCCTGCTGTTTCTGATCGGACTCTGTCTCGCGTCGCCTGCCGCGGCTGACGAGCGGTCGCCGCTGTACTACCGCGATCCATCCGGCGCACCGCGCTGGTCGGCAGTGCCGAAGGCCGACACCCAGGGCCGCGCTTTTCTGCCGGTCTACGAAGCGGACGAACCTTCGGTGCAGCCGGCGCCGAAGCCCGCGCCCGATCCCACCCGCAAGATCCTGTACTACCGCAATCCAATGGGGCTGCCCGACATCTCCAAGGTGCCGAAGAAGGACTCGATGGGGATGGACTACGTTCCCGTCTATGAGGGCGAGGACAGTACCGATGGCACGGTGAAGCTGTCGCCCGGCAAGATCCAGCGCAGCGGCGTCAAATCCGAGCCGGCCGGACGCCGTGCGCTCCACGTGCTGGTGAAGGCTCCGGGCGTGATCCAGCTCGACGAGCGCCGCGTTTCGGTGATCGCGATGCGCAGCGAGAGCTTCATCGAGAAGATCGCCGACGTCACCACCGGCAGCTTCGTCAAGGCCGGTCAGCCGCTGATGCAGATCTACAGCTCGGCAATCGCTTCGGCCGCCGCGGAATATCTCTCGACCATCAACTCGAAGACCACCGGCACGATCGAGGCGTTCGGCCGCGGCTCGCGGCAGCGGCTGGCCAATCTCGACGTACCCGAGGAGACCATCGCCGAAATGGATCGAACGCGGACCGCCCCTGTGCGCGTGCAGTGGCGTGCGCCACGCGACGGCATCGTCCTGGAGCGCAACGCCAGCGAGGGCATGCGCGCCAATGTCGGCGACGTGCTGTTCCGGATCGCCGATATCTCGACGGTGTGGGCGCTGATCGACGTCGCCGAAAGCGATCTCGGGGGACTGTCGGTCGGCCAGAAGGTGACGATCCGGGCGCGCGCCTTCCCGGATCGGGCGCTGTCCGGAACGATCACGGTGATCTATCCGCAGGTCAATCGCGACACTCGTACAACGAGGCTACGGGTCGAGCTAGCCAATCCGGACCTGAAGCTGCTGCCGGACATGTATGTCGATGCCGAAATCGACACCGCTGGCGGCTCGCCGGTGCTGACGATTCCGACCTCGGCGGTGCTCGACAGCGGCAGCCGCCGCATCGTGCTGATCGACAAAGGTGATGGCCGGTTCGAGCCGCGCGCCGTGACGCTCGGACGACGCGGCGACGGCATCGTCGAGATCAAACATGGGGTCGACGAAGGCGAAGCGGTGGTCACCTCCGCCAACTTCCTGATCGATGCCGAGAGCAACCTGAAGGCGGCGCTGAAGGGCTTTGCCGAAGCATCAAATGCACCCGCCGCTGAGCAGCCCGCGTCGTCCCACAATCACGCTCACGACCACGCCGGAGCCCAGCCATGATCGCCCGCATCATCGCCTGGTCGGCGCGCAATCTGCTGCTGGTGCTGTTCGGCACCGGCTTCGCCGCAGCAGCGGGCCTGTACGCCCTGCTGCATCTACCGCTCGACGCCATTCCGGATCTCTCCGACACCCAGGTCGTCGTCTACACCGAATATCCCGGGCAGGCGCCGCAGGTGATCGAGGATCAGGTCACCTATCCGCTGACCACCGCGATGCTGACAGTACCGAAGTCGAAGGTGGTGCGCGGCTTCTCGTTCTTCGGCGTGTCGTTCGTCTATGTGATCTTCGAGGATGGCACTGACATCTATTGGGCGCGGTCGCGGGTGCTGGAATTCATCAACGGCGCCGCCTCACGCCTGCCGGCCGGGGTGGCACCGAGCATCGGCCCTGACGCCACCGGCGTCGGTTGGGTCTATCAATATGCGGTGATGTCCAAGGAGCTGAACCTCGCCGACACCCGCTCGATCCAGGATTGGAATCTGCGGTTTGCGCTCGCCAAGGCCGAAGGCGTCGCAGAGGTCGCCAGCATCGGCGGCTTCGTCAAGCAGTACAACGTGGTGCTCGATCCGCAGCGGATGCGCGACCGCGGCATCACCATGGCGCGGATGCGCGAGGCGATCCGCGCCTCGAACGCCGATGTCGGCGGCCGCACCGTCGAACTGTCGGAGTTCGAATACGTCATCCGCGGCAAAGGCTACATCAAGGACATCAACGACCTCGGCAACATCGTGCTGAAGGCCAGCGGCGGCACACCGGTGCTGCTGAAAGACGTCGCACGTGTCGAGCTCGGCCCCGATGAGCGCCGCGGCATCGCCGAGCTCAACGGCGAAGGCGAAGTCGCCAGCGGCATCGTGCTGCAGCGCTTCGGCGTCAACGCGCTCGATGTGATCGAGCACGTCAAGAAACGCTTCCAGGAGATCGCCAGCAGCCTGCCGAAATCGGTCGAGATCGTGCCGGTGTATGACCGCTCGACGCTGATCTACAGCGCGATCGACACGCTGAAGCACACCCTGCTCGAAGAGAGCCTGGTGGTCGCCGCGGTGTGCATCATCTTCCTCCTGCACGTCCGCAGCGCGCTGGTGGCGATCCTGATGCTGCCGATCGGCGTGCTGATGGCCTTCGCCGCAATGAAGCTGCTCGGCCTCGGCTCCAACATCATGAGCCTCGGCGGCATCGCGATCGCGATCGGCGCCATGGTCGACGCCGCGATCGTGATGATCGAGAACGCCCACAAGCACCTGGAGCGCGCCGAGCCGGGCAAGTCTCGCGTCGCGATCCTGATCGAGGCCGCCTCCGAGGTCGGGCCTGCGCTGTTCTTCAGCCTCTTGATCATCACCGTGTCGTTCCTGCCGATCTTCACGCTCGAATCGCAGGAAGGGCGGCTGTTCGGGCCGCTCGCCTTCACCAAGACGTTCGCGATGGCGGCGGCCGCGCTGCTGTCGGTGACGCTGGTGCCGGCGCTGATGGTGATCTTCGTCCGCGGCAGGATCGTGCCGGAGCACCGCAACGTCATCAACCGCACGATGATCTGGGTCTATCGACCGGTGATCCGCGGCGTGCTGCGCGCCAAGACCCTGGTGATCGTGCTGGCGCTGGTGGTGCTCGGCGTCTCGATCTGGCCGGCGCGACAGCTCGGCACCGAGTTCATGCCGTCGCTCGACGAAGGCACGCTGCTCTATATGCCGACCACCCTGCCCGGCCTGTCGATCACCAAGGCGGCCGAACTGTTGCAAATCCAGGACCGCATCATCCGCGGCTTCCCAGAGGTCGCCTCCGTGTACGGCAAGGCCGGCCGCGCCTCGACCGCGACCGACCCGGCGCCGACCGAAATGTTCGAGACGGTGATCAATCTCAAGCCGAAGTCGGAATGGCGACAGGGCCTGACCACGGACGGGCTGATCGCCGAGATGGACAAGGCACTGCAATTCCCCGGCGTCTCCAACGCCTGGACGATGCCGATCAAGGCGCGGATCGACATGCTGTCGACCGGCATCCGCACGCCGGTGGGTGTCAAAGTGATCGGTACCGATCTGGTCGAGATCGACCGCCTCGCCAAACAGGTCGAGCAGGTGGTGAAGACCGTCCCCGGTACCTCCTCGGCCTATGCCGAACGCACCATCGGCGGCTACTACCTGGAGATCGTCCCGGACCGCACGTCGCTGGCGCGCTATGGGCTCGCGATCCAGGACGTGCAGGACACCATCGCCACCGCACTCGGCGGCCAGACCGTGACCACGACGGTGGAAGGCCGCCAGCGCTTCACCGTCAACATGCGCTATCCGCGTGAGCTGCGCGACGATCCGCAAGGAATCGCCCGCGATGTGCTGGTGCCGCTGCCGACCGGCGGCGCCGTGCCGCTCGGCGAGGTGGCGACGGTGCAGCCGGCGCGCGGCCCGAGCTCGATCCGCACCGAGAACGGCCAGCTCGCGACCTATATCTATGTCGATATCCGCGACCGCGACCTCGGCGGCTACGTCGCCGACGCCAAGCAGGCGGTGCAGGCCGGCGTCAGCTTCCCGCCCGGCGCCTACGTGACCTGGAGCGGCCAGTACGAGTATCTCGAACGCGCCGCAGCTCGGCTGAAGGTCGTGGTGCCGCTGACGCTCGCGATCATCTTCCTGCTGCTGTACCTGAACTTCAAATCGTTGACCGAAACGCTGATCGTGATGCTGTCGCTACCGTTCGCGCTGGTCGGCGGTTTGTGGATGATCTGGGCGCTCGGCTTCAACCTCTCGGTCGCGGTGGTGGTCGGCTTCATCGCGCTCGCCGGGGTCGCCGCCGAAACCGGCGTGGTGATGCTGATCTATCTCGATCACGCGCTGGCCGCCGCGAAGGTCAGATGCGCGGCCGAGGGCCGGCCACTGACGCGGCGCGACTTGCAGGATGCGATCATGGAAGGCGCGGTCGAGCGGGTCCGACCGAAGATGATGACCGTGGTGGCGATCACGGCCGGTCTAATGCCGATCCTGTGGAGCAGCGGCACTGGCTCCGAGATCATGCAGCGGATCGCGGTGCCGATGATCGGCGGCATGGTGTCGTCGACGCTGCTGACGCTGATCGTGATCCCGGCGATCTACGGCCTGGTCGAGGGCTTCAAACTCACCCGTGCGGCCAGGCGGCGAGCCGCGGGCGCAATGCTGGTGTCTGGAGGGTGATCCTGCGGCCCAACGGTGCGGTTGATCCGGAACTGGTGATATCAGGTGGGCGGAGAAGGGACAGGACCATGGCTGTTCCCTGGCCGACAACGAGCTGACCGAGCTACGCGAAAGTGGAGCGGCACGGCACATGCCGCTCCACTGATGTGCCCGGTGCAAAAGGAACATCCGAACGTCTGCGGCTTTGCCCTCGCGATCAACGACGAGGAGCTGTAGATGAAAGCGCTGACCTGGCACGGCAAGAACGACATCCGCTGCGAGAGCGTGCCGGACCCGAAGATCGAGCACGGCCGCGATGCGATCATCAAGGTGACGGCGTGTGCGATCTGCGGCTCGGACTTGCACCTGATGGACGGCATCATGCCGTCGATGCAGAGCGGTGATGTGCTCGGCCACGAGACCATGGGCGAAGTCGTCGAAGTCGGCGCCGACAACACCAAGCTGAAGGTCGGCGACCGGGTGGTCGTTCCGTTCACCATCTCTTGCGGCGAGTGCTTCTTCTGCCGGCGCGGCTTCTACTCCGGGTGCGAGCGTTCGAACCCGAACGCCAAGGCGGCGGAGAAGATGTGGGGTCATTCGCCGGCCGGGCTGTTCGGCTACTCGCACATGCTCGGCGGTTATGCCGGCGGCCAGGCCGAATATCTGCGGGTGCCCTATGCCGACGTCGGCCCGATCAAGGTGCCGGACGGATTGACCGACGAGCAGGTGCTGTTCCTGTCCGACATTTTTCCGACCGGCTTCATGGCGGCGGACTTCTGCAACCTGAAGGGCGGCGAAACCGTGGCGGTGTGGGGCTGCGGCCCGGTCGGCCAGATGGCGATCAAGAGCGCGTTCCTGCTCGGCGCAGAGCGGGTGATCGCGATCGACACGGTGCCGGAGCGGATGGAGTTGGCGCAGCAATCAGGTGCGATCGCCATCGACTTCATGGACGACGACGTCTACGATAAGATCCAGGATCTCACCAATGGCCGCGGCGCCGATGCCTGCATCGATGCGGTCGGCACTGAAGCGTCTGCCACAGCCAGTTTCGACTCGATGGTCGACCGGGTGAAGATGGCGACCTTCATGGGCACCGACCGGCCGCACGTGCTGCGCCAAGCGATCCACTGCTGCCGCAACTTCGGCACGGTATCGATCGTCGGCGTCTATGGCGGACTGCTCGACAAGATCCCGATGGGCTCGGCGATCAACCGCGGCTTGACGATGCGCATGGCGCAAACCCCGGTGCAGCACTATCTGCCGCAACTCCTCGGCCGCATCGAACAGGGCGAGATCGACCCCTCTTTCGTCATCACCCACCGCGCCACGCTCGAGGAAGGCCCGGAGCTGTACAAGACCTTCCGCGACAAGAAGGACGGCTGCATCAAGGTGGTGATGAGGCCGTGAGTGAGCGTGGTCGCGGTCATTGCGCGGAACCGGAATTCGCTCTTGCGCAATGAGCCCTCGCAAAGGAATGGCCGGGCTGAGCCCGGCCACCGCGTTCAAGATCAATTGGGTTCGCGCGCTCAGGCTGCCTGAGCCTGAACGTAGGAACGAGTGACGCTGTCGATGTTCTGATCGATCCATGCAGCCATCGCCTCTTCTTCCTTCAGCGAAGCCTGCAGCAGCGGCTTGGCCGAGCTGACGCCGGCGATGTCGGCGAGCGACAGCAAGGATTTGTAGGCGGCGATTTCGAAATGCTCGAAGGCATTGTTGGCGAAGGTATTCTTGAGGATCTCATCGGGCATCACGGTGTGGGCCAGCGCCGCCATGTTGCCCATGAACGATTGCGTGACGTCCTTCAGCGTGGAGGCGCTTTCGCCACAGGCCGACAGGCACTCGTCGAGACGCTGAAGCTGGCCTTCGGTTTCCCGCAAATGCTGCTGCACGCGGGCCTTGACTTCCGGATAGTCGTCCAGCCGCTCGGACTGGCGCTCCATCATCTCGCGCGCCTGCGTTTCCATGGCGTGGGCATTTCGAAGCCCGGTAACAAAGATCTCTCGTGCGTCCTGAGCCATTCTTCAGTCTCCAGTTGAAACGATCGCGCATTCAACGTGAGCGAATGTGCAGCGTTCCTATCGGAACCGGCACATCGTCCGGCTTCAGGGCCGCCACAGATCGAACAGCTCGTTCCGGCCGAGAAGATCGATCTGCTGGCCGTATCGCGTTCGATACATCGTCATCAGTGCGTCATGGCCAGGATCGGACGAGCTGCACAGCGCGTCCTCGACCAGCACGACGCGAAACCCGAGGTCGACCGCGTCGAGCACGGTGGCCAGGACGCACACGTCGGTCTCCGCGCCTGTGATCACCACCGTGCCGATGCCGCGGTCCGCGAGCAGCGACGCCAGATCCGCATGCTTGAAGGCGGAGTATACCGGCTTGTCGACGATGCGCGCAGGCGGCACCAGCCGCCGCAGTTCAGGCACCAGATCGAGCTGTCCAGGCGCGAGGTTCGGCCGCAGCGCCGCCTCCCAGCGCCGATAGTAGCGTCGCCAGCGTCCCGGCCGCTGCTCCGGGTGTTCCGGTGTGACGAACCGGGTGAAGATCGTCGACGATGCGTAGCGCGCCGCAATGTCGGCGACCACCGGCAGCACGCGCTCCATCCACGGCGTCTCCCAAACGCCGCCGCGGGCGAAGATACGCTGCATATCGACGCAGAGGTGAACGGCGGATTCGATCGGCTCCACTGGGGCGGGCTTGATCATCATGCCATGCGGCTCGCCCGACGCGGGTCCGGCTCGGTGATGGCTGCGAGCGCCAGCGCCGCAGCGCCGACGACAAAACTGATCACGCCGAGCGGCGAGAAACCGAGCAGCGCGCCGACCGCGAGCAGCGCGACGCCGAACACCACGTCGAGCGCCAGATGCCACGGCATCGGCAGCAGCCGCAGCGCGCCCCATTCGTAGTCAGTGATCAGGCTGTAGCCGATGCCGGCGCAGCCGATCGCGACGAACAGCCAGCACACCGCGCCCTGCCCGCCCGCCGCGAACGGCAGGACCAGCACCAGCAACGATACCGGGTAGTCGATCGCTCCGTGAATCCGGGTCGGAACAATGCGCAACACGATTCTCCAACACGATTTCCATGTGTTGCACTGAGAACCGTGGGCGACCTGCCGCGTTCCACTGCGACTACCGAGCGAGCCGGGGCCGGAGAAGAGCTTCAACTTCTCCCGGCACGCGCTCGCTCACCGATGGCAGACCGGGTTCGACGACATGATCGAGGCTCTCGCCCCCGGTCAACCAGTCGGCGACGGCGAAGCGCGCACTGGCTCAGAAGAGTTGATCACTACGGGATCGCTGCGGCGTCATCGCAGCGACCGCCGGCTCGGCGTCGCAATTTGCGCCCTGCGTCACCGTCGCTTCAGCTCTTGACGCTAGCTCTTAGCGCTAGCTCTTGGCGCTGCCGGGCTCGGCCATCTTGCGATGCTGGCTGGCCAGCACGCCGGACGGGATGACGCTGGCCGCCGCCGTCTGCAGCTTGTTCTTCCAGCCGCTGACGACATCGCCCTCGCCATTCATCATCGCATCGAAACCGATCCGGGCAACTTCGCCGGCGTCGTCCTTCTCGGCGGTGCCGACCGCGGTGTCCAACAGGTCGGCGCGGCGAAAGAACGCGGTCTCGGTCGGTCCGGGCATCAGGCAGGTGACGGTCACCTCGGTATCCTTCAACTCGTCGCGCAGCGCGAAGGAAAACGAGTTCAGAAACGATTTGGTGGCGTTGTAGACCGCCTGGAAACTGCCCGGCGTGAAGCCGGCGACCGAGCCGGTGATGAGGATGCGGCCCGAATTGCGCCGGCGCATATCGTTGCCGACGCGGTGCACCAGCAGCACCGAGCCGGTGACGTTGGTGTCGATGACGTGGCGGGCGGCATCAATGTCCTGGTCGAGAAAGGCGTGTCCGAGTCCGCGGCCGGCGTTGGCAAGCAACGCGTCGACCTGCCGCCCCTTGGTGGCGGCAACCAGGCGATCGACGCCGCCCTCGGTCGACAGATCGGCCTGCACCGCATCGATCGAGACACCGGAGGCGCGTAGTTCGGCCGCCGCCGTCTCGATCTCCGGCTCGTCGGCGACGATCAGCAGATCGAAACCGCCCTGGGCGCAGCATTTGGCGAGTTCGAATCCGATGCCGGTGGACGCTCCGGTGACGACGGCGAAGGGACGTTGTTCGGTCATGACATGCTCCGGTGGTTCTGCGCTCAACCGGCAGCATCGTGGCGCGTTCCTCGCCACGTTCGGAACCAGTGAGGCGCTGTGCGCTTGTCGCGGAGACAAATGGAGCGCATCGCCTTGGCGCGAATCCTGATCGGCACCTCTGGATGGCATTACCAGTCGTGGCGGGGACCGTTCTTCCCCGACGGCTTACCGGCCAAGCATCAACTGCAATACTACGCCAGCCAGCTCGCGACCACTGAACTTAACGGGGTGTTCTACCGCACACCGACGCCGACCGCGGTGCGATCCTGGCACGACCAGACCGGGAAGGATTTCGTGTTCGCCTGGAAAGCGTCGAAGTTCATCACGCATTGGAAGCGGCTGTCGGGCAAATCTGCGAACAGCCTCGCCCTGATGGAGGACCGCCTGGCGCTGCTGAAGCGCAAGGCCGGTCCGATTCTGTTTCAATTGCCGCCGCAATTTCAGGCCGACATCCAGCGACTCGGAGACTTCCTGCAGATGTTGTCGCCGCAGCGGCGCTACGTGTTCGAATTTCGGCATTCGAGCTGGTACACGCCGCAGGTGCTCGGCCTGCTCCGCGAAGCCAATGCGGCGTTGTGTTTTTCGGATCATCACGATGCGCCGGCGCCGTGGCGCCGGACGGCGGACTTCGTCTATATCCGCGGCCACGGCCCCGGCGGCCGCTACAAGGGGCGCTATCCGATCGCGACATTGCAGCACTGGGCCGAGCGGGCGAAGGCATGGAAGCGCGCCGGCGCGGACGTATACGTCTATTTCGACAACGACCAGAAGAGCGCGGCGCCGGGCGACGCGTTGCGGCTACAAGCGATGGTTACGACACCGATAGTTTCGCCGCGTCGGGCCTGAGGCTCAGCCGAACAGGCCCAGCAACCACGCCACAATGCCGATCAGGGGAACCAGCGCTACCGCCAGCAACAGGAGCGGGGCGGGCTCGTTTCCGGTTCGCTTCGCGTCGAGCTTGTCGTCGTTCATGGCTACCTTAAGCACCGAACATCGCGATCGTTCCTGCCGTGATCCGGATCCGCATCGCCGTTCGGGCACAAGCCGACATCTGCGCGCGGGGCCCGAACACCGCAGCCAACGAGATTAGGAACGATGGTCCGGACGTTCGGTTTGCGGAGCAGCGGTGGTGCGGCTCCGGGCCGCATCTTCCCAACGCCCAGAGCTCGAAAGGAAACACTCGATGTACTACCATGACAAGCGGCTGCAATATCCTGTCCGTGTCGAGAAGCCCGATCCTCTTTTCGCCCGACAGCTTCAGCAGGCGATTGGCGGCATCGAAGGCGAGATCCGGGTCTGTCTGCAGTACTTCTTCCAAGCGTGGGCGCCCGCGCGCCCAACAACAAATATCGCGACCTGCTGCTCAACACCGCGACCGAGGAAATGGGGCACGTCGAGATGCTGGCGACCGCGGTGGCGTTGAACCTCGAGGACGCCCCGCTGAGCGCGCAGGAAGAAGGTGCGGCGGACAAGGTGGTCGGCGCCGTGATGGGTGGCGAGAGCACCCGCCAGGTGCTGGAAGGCATGATGCAGCGCCATCTGCTGTCGACCGGCCTCGCCGCCTTCCCGGCCAATTCGGACGGCGTCCCGTTCGACTGCTCCCACATCTATGCCAGTGGCAACATCGCCGCCGACATGTATTGCAACGTCGCCGCGGAGGCCACCGGCCGGACGCTGGCGGTGCGGCTGTTCAACTCGACCTCGGATCCCGGAATGCGCGACATGCTGCACTTCATGATCGCGCGCGACACCATGCATCAGCAGCAATGGCTGGCGGTGATCGAGGAACTCGGCGGCACAGCCGCGCTGCCGATTCCGAACAGCTTCGATCAGCGCGAGGAGCATCAGCGCTTCAGCTACTTCATGATGGGCACCTCGCGGAACGGCACCCCGCCGCCGGAGGGACGGTTCTCCACAGGGGCCTCGATCGACGGCCGCGGCGAGTTCTACGCCGGTCATTTCGAACCGCTCGGCGAGGAGCCCGTGCTCGGGCCGGCGCGGCCGCAGTCGGGCGCGCAGAGCGAGCAGATCAACAGCAAGGCTGCTGCGGCCGAATGAGGCCGGCACTGGTGAGCGCGGCCTCCCGCGCTCACCGCGACCTGTTTCATATCCAACCAGCGGTATCCATGCATGGCTGATCAAAATGGGCGACCCGGCGGTGGCGGCGGCCTCGGCGGCAATCAGCGGATGATGCTGGGCGCCGCCGTCGTGGCGGCGGTGCTGTTTCTCGCGGTGCTCGGCTGGTCGTTTCTCGACAACCCGCTCGGCCGGGCGCCGGGCAGTGCGGGCGGCGGGGACAGCAGCGATCTGACCACCCTTCCCAGCAAGCAAGCGCAACGCTCCGGCGAAAGCACTGTCGGCAAAACCGATCCCGGCGGTCAGCCCGGCGTCGCCGGAGAACGCGAGCGCGCGATCAAGAGCTCGGCGCAACCATTGTCGTTGTCCGACGATCAGCGCAGCCAGGTCGCCGCAGTGATCGCCAACAGCGAATTGGCGCGAACCGACGCGGCGAGGTTCGAACTGATGATCGGCGCGCTGGTGCCGGAGCAGATCGCCGTGAGCGATCTGCCGCCGGAGGTCCCGGAGATCATGAACGGCTATTGGGGCGCTCAGTGTCTGGTCGTGGCCGACCGGCTGGTGATCGTCGATCGCAATACCCGGCGTATCGTAGCGCTGGTGCCATTTGCCACCTGAGCGTCGCCCGTCATCGACCTCGCGCGATACTCAACCGCCGTCTGCCTGATCAGCGAGGCCGCGCGATGCTCGGCGGCCTGCGGCCTCCAACTCACCCAGCGACTGGCGGCCGTTACGGGCGGATGCCAAGATCGCCTCGGCGACGCGGGCCCGCACCGCATGGTCCTGCCCATCGCGCAACGTTCCGCAAATCCGGTCGAGCGCGACTTCCATGTTGGCCAGGGTACGGCTGTCGAAGTCGTGTTCTATCATCGATCGACACAGCCAGAGCGATCGCTCGGCCCCCCAAAAAGATCGACGCCGCATGCCCGCCCGCGGCGCTGATCTGAAGTATAGCCTGCTCGCCCGAAGGGTCTCTAACATAGGTAAAGGCGTGGCAGAGCTGGCGACCGAAGCCGACATCGCCACTGGAACCGTTCTGTTAAGCCGGGGTTGTCCGAGAGCCGTTCGCGATATGACTCGCCCGCTACCGGTGCGCCGGCCACAAGCGACGGGTGGCGGAACCGGGGCTGACACGACATACTCGGGTGGCATGAGGCAGATGGCAACCAGATCGATCCAGCTCGCGGCCGTGGTGGTCGTTTCGCCTCGACGGCGGCTTGCTTGGCAGAGGCGCCCCGATGGTTCATCCTTTCCTGCGTAAACTCCGACACGGGGCACGACTGACCAAGGACAGCGAGGAGCTTCTCGTTCGTCTCACCCAGTCGACCCGTGCGGTCGGAGCGCGCGAGGACGTGGTTCCGTTCGGTGGAGAGCCCCGCTATCTGCCGCTCGTGCTCGACGGCTGGGCTTGCCGCTACATCACGCTGGAAAACGGCCGCCGCCAGATCGTGTCCTTGTTCTTGCCCGGCGATCTGTGCGAGCCCTTCGGTGTTCTCCCACGCTTCATGGATCACGGCGTCGCAGCACTGACGCCGGTGGTGATCGCCCAGATCCGCCCGGAGGCGATCCGTGCCGCCGCCAGCGCCAGTCCGCGGATCGAGGAGGCGTTGTGGTGGGATCTATTAGTCGCGTCCGCGATCGACCGCGAGCATCTGGTCAGCCTTGGTCGACGCACCGCCACCGAACGACTGGGTCACCTGTTCTGCGAATTGCATCTGCGGCTGACGATGATCGGCCTCGTCGACGAGGACGAAATCTCCTACGACATGCCCGTCACCCAAGCCGATCTCGGTGACTTGCTCGGCCTGTCGATGGTTCACATCAATCGTTCGCTGCAAGAGTTGAGAAGGACAGGCATGATTTCGTTACGCGGCCGTCGATTGACGATCCGCGACCTCGACGGTCTGCGGGAATTGTCGTTCTTCGACAACGGATATTTGCACCCGTTCGGCTCGCTTTCGCTGCTGAACTCTACCCACGTCTCGGACGTTGGCCAGACTTCGCGGTGAGTAGCAGATGCCGAACGATGATCTTCCCACTCGCATCGCCGAGCTCGAGGCGGACAACCGCCGGCTACGGTGCCTGCTCGACAAGCGCGATGCGCCCGGGGAGCTACGCCACCGGTTTCGCAGCACCATGGCGATGCTGCGAACGATCGTGCGCAAGTCGGCCGGCACCCAGCGCGATCTGGATTCTTATGTCGGCCATCTCGAAGATCGCCTCGACGCCCTGATGCGCGCCCAAGCTATTGCCGACGAGCAAGGCGCGATCGATCTCCACAAGCTGCTCGCCGACGAGCTGTTGCACTATCAGGCACGCGACGGCGACCGAACGACGATCGCCGGGCCCGATCTGCATCTGCAGCCGCGCGCCGGCCAGGTCGTCGCACTCGCGGTACACGAACTCGCCGTCAACGCCGTCGAGCACGGCGCGCTCGGCAACGGCGGCACGATCGACATCACCTGGAGCGTGGACGGTGAAGGCTCGGATTCCATTCTGACTTTCATCTGGAAGGAGACCGACACGGCGATCGCAGGCGCTCCTTCTCACAACGGCTTCGGTACCGAAGTGCTGACGCGCACGTTGGTATACGAACTCAGGGCGGAAACCGACCTCGCCTTCGAGCCGGACGGGCTGCGATGTACGATCCGCTTTCCACTGTCCGGACGGATCGGTCGGCAGCTCGAACGCACCATTGTCAAGGAGTCTTGACAATGGTGCGACGACCGCCCGTTTCACGCGCGATCCGATAATTAGCATAGGTGAATGCATCAACGCCGGGATACAACTAGGCTGATCCTAACAAGCGAAAGGGATCAGCGTGAAACAGCGTCGCAACCGCACCAAACAGCATCTGTCGCTCGAACAACGGCTGTCCGCACTTTCCTATCGGTGGCAGCAGGAGGCCGAGCAGAGCGGCGATCCCGAGGCGCAGGAGAACTGGGAGCGCCGCGCCAGATCGACGCAGGCCGCGTTGGGAATGCTCGCGTGGCTGGAGTCGCGCGAGGCGCGGCGCTGAAAGACCGCCAGGCAAGAATAGCGCCCCGGGCGAATCGACGCAGCGTCTCTCCCCGCGGCCACGCTGGATCATCGTCCGGAGCGGCACTCCCGACACGGCTCACCCGCGACCGCCGTGAATCCGCGCCTTACAACGACGACCTCGACGACCTCCCGAGCCACCTCTGCCGACCGTCAGGCGTCGTATGGCATCACGCCCTGAACCTGACCATCACATTCGGATCCACGAACGTCAGCGCGCGGTGCACATTCAGCCTGGCGCTCGATACGACCGAACGGGAGCAGGCGCGATGACGGGTCGCTCTGGAGTGCTGTCGGGGCGGAGGTTCCTTCTGGTCGAGGACGAGTACTTCATTGCCGACGACATGGCACGGAAATTCGAGGAGAGCGGTGCCGATGTGGTCGGACCGTTCTCGCGAGTCGACGATGCGCTCGCGGCACTGGCATCGAGCGCGCATTGCGACGCCGCGGTGCTCGACATCAATCTGCAGGGGGAGATGGTTTTCCCGCTTGCGGACGAACTCATCGCGCGCGGCATTCGCTTCGTGTTCACGACTGGCTACGATCACCACACCATTCCGGCGCGGTTCGAGCACATCGTCAGGTTCGAAAAGCCGGCCGAACCCGAGGCAGTCATCACTGCGCTGTTCCGGTCCTGAGCGAACCACACCTGCCCTACCAGGAACAGCAGCGCTCTCCCGCGGTTAGCGATCCGCCACGTGGGAGTGCTTTTCGATGACACAGACCTATCCAGAGCCGCCGTATCCCAGCCAGCGCCAACACATGCCGGGCGCAACTGAGCAAATGACACCGCGTCCCGATCACGGCGAGCACAGCTACAAGGGCTCGAACCGATTGACCGGAAAGGTCGCGGTGATCACCGGCGGCGACAGCGGCATCGGCCGCGCGGTGGCGATCGCTTACGCTCGCGAAGGCGCCGATCTGCTGATTTCCTATCTGAGCGAGGACGATGACGCGCAGCAGGTCAAGGCACTGGTCGAGGCCGAGGGACGCAGGGTCGTGCTCGTCGCCGGCGATATCAGCCAGCCCGAGCACTGCCGCAAGATCGTCGCCCGCGCTGTCGAAGAGCTCGGCGGCATCGACATCCTGGTCAACAACGCGGCGCATCAGGCGACGTTCGAGGACATCGGCGAGATCAGCGACGAGGAATGGCAGACGACATTCGCGATCAACATCCACGCGATGTTCTATCTGACCAAGGCGGCGGTGCCGCACATGAAGCCCGGCAGCTCGATCATCAACACCGCCTCGGTCAATTCCGACATGCCGAACCCGATCCTGCTGGCGTATGCGACCACGAAAGGCGCGATCCAGAATTTCACCGGCGGCCTGGCGCAGATGTTGGCGAGCAAGGGTATCCGCGCCAATGCGGTCGCGCCCGGTCCGATCTGGACGCCGCTGATTCCATCGACGATGCCAGAGGATTCGGTGACGAATTTCGGCAAGCAGGTCCCGCTCGGCCGCGCCGGGCAACCCGCCGAACTCGCCACCGCCTACGTGATGCTGGCCGATCCGCTTTCGAGCTACACATCCGGCACGACGGTCGCGGTGACCGGCGGCAAGCCGTTTATCTGACCAGTTCGGCAGGCTACGCAGCTCGGTGCCCCGGCGCGCATCCGGGGCGCCACATGAGGTTGCGCCTGGTGCGCGCACGCCGAAGCACGGTCCTGATTCCATCGAGAAACAGAACGACTCCAAACGGCCATCATAACGGGGATTAGGAACGAGCCGATCGCAGCGCGCGTTGGATCGGCACATCAACGGAGAAAGCCATGCGCATCATCAACATCCTGACGCTTCTGCTGGTCATCATCGGGGGCCTGAACTGGGGTCTCGTCGGCCTGTTCGATTTCGATCTCGTAACCGCCATTCTCGGCAACGGCGCCCACGAGACAGCGACCTCCTCGGCCGCCGCACGGATCGTGTACATCCTGGTTGCGATTTCGGCGGCGTATCAGATCGTGCCGTTGTCCCGACTGCTGTCGTCGCGTGCAGCGACCTACGGCACCAACACCTACTGATGGCCCGCGTCATGGCTGCCGAGGATGGGTTTCGCCGGATCGTCGGTAACGATGCGAACGGAGCGATCTATTTCCTGCCATGGCGCACCAGCTTCCAGACCGCGCTCGACTTCGGTCTGGTCGGGCTGCGGCGATGGCGGCTCTGTTACGAGTTGCCTGCCGCAGTGGTCGCCGCCGATCCCGAGGCCTGTGCCCGGGCCAATCGGTCGGTGATCGAAGATGCCGCCGATCAGATCGAGCGCCGACGCCCACGGGTGCTGGTCGGCCTCAGCATGGGGTCGGTACCGGCAACGCTGCTCGCCGGCCGCTACAACACCGCGCTGTGGAGCTTCGCCTCCGCCGACCGCGGCGACCTGATGATCTGGCAGAGCCCCGCTGCGCGGCGGGTGCGTCGCCAGGCGGAAGCGCTCGGCGTGACGCTGGGCGATTTCACCCGTGCACTGCGAGGCCTCAATCCGATCGAATGGCTCGATAGGATCGACCCGGCGAGCCGGTTCTCGGTCGGCAGCTTCGACCGCTACGTGCCCCGCGCCCGGCGCCGCGCGCTGGTGAAACGCGCCGCCGCAACGGTCCCGATCGAGCACGTGGTATTCGAGCCGCTCGGCCATCTCGGCGTGATGGCACTCAGCCAGTGGCGGCAGAACCAATGGCTGCGGCAGGCATGAACGGCCGGTTCACGGCGCAGCGAAAGCCGGAGACGATCGACATGGCCAGGACCACCGATCCGCAACGTCCGTCGCCGCCTGGGACGAAGCCGATTGCCATCTGGGCCGTCATCCTGATCCTGCTCGTGCTGCTCGGCCTCGCCGGGGTGTTTGCCTACGAAGGTCTGGTGACCGGCGATGTCGATGTCCCGGTCCAGGGCTATGTGGCGATGGCTCTCGGCATCGGGTTTTCGCTGCTGATCGGTATCGGCCTGATGGTTCTGGTATTCTACAGTAGCCGTAAAGGCTACGACGCTCCCGCAACACTGCTTGCCAAGCGATCCGAGATCGACGACACCGCGAGCGGTACATCGGACCGGCAATGATCGAGTCCGGATCTCCCGGCAGCTCAGCGCCGACGACCGCTGCACGTCGGCGCCGGATCACCGTAATTTAGGGGCCGCCCGGCGTTTGGCGGGCGAGCCTGAGCGCAGGCCCACGATGCGAGCCCTTCATAGATCTGGTGCGGATCAGGTCTCGATCTTGACGTATTCGAAATCGCCGGGGCGATTGTCGATCCCCACCTTGGGCGGCGAGATCCACGGCGCGTACTGCCCGGGCTCCGACACCGGCACCATCAGCGAGGCGATGAACTCGCCGTCGTCGTTTGACGGCAGCCATTCGTTGCGCCGCTTGGCCCATGCCGCCGGGTCGATCAGCACACCGTCCGGCGTCGCTTCGACGTCCTTGAACTCGCCGATCTGGCGGTGGAATGCGACATGCGGCAGCTTGAGCTGGAAGTCGTAGCCGGCGGTGGTGATCACCTTGTTCCAGCGCAGCAGACCCTTGACGCAGTCCTGCGAGTAGTCGTCGCGCAGCCGCATGTTCAGCGCGGTCAGCGCCGGCTCGTCGACGCGCTTGATCTCTCCGTCCACCAGCTTCAGCACCGGATAGGTGTCGTGCTCGAGCTTGTGGTCGTCCTGGATTTGAGTCTCGTGGAAGCGCCCCTTGATGCCGGCATTGAACGCATTGGCAGCGTTGGTCGAGACTTCGGAGCCGAACAGATCGAGCGACAGCGAGTAGTGCAGATTGAGTTTCTTCTGCACGGTCGGCAGGTCGATCACGCCGAGCGCGCGGACCTTGTCGATGTCGGTCGGGTCGGTGATGCCGGCGGCGCGCATCGCCTCGCAGGTCCGCTGCACCACCCGGCTGATGCCGGTCTCGCCGACGAACATGTGGTGCGCTTCTTCGGTCAGCATGAAGCGGCAGGTGCGCGACAACGGATCGAAGCCCGACTGCGCCAGGCTGTGAAGCTGCATCTTGCCGTCGCGGTCGGTGAAGTAGGTGAACATGAAGAACGACAGCCAGTCCGGCGTCGCCTCGTTGAACGCGCCGAGCATCCGCGGCGCGTCCTCCGAACCTGAGCGGCGGCGCAGCAGGCCGTCAGCCTCCTCGCGGCCGTCGCGGCCGAAGTACTTCTGCAGCAGGTACACCATCGCCCACAGATGGCGCCCCTCTTCGACGTTGACCTGAAACAGGTTGCGCATGTCGTAGAGCGACGGCGCAGTCTTGCCGAGATGGCGTTGCTGCTCGACCGAGGCCGGCTCGGTGTCGCCCTGGATCACGATCAGCCGGCGCAGCATCGCGCGATGTTCACCCGGCACCTCCTGCCAGGCCAGCTCACCGTAGTGCTGGCCGAACGGCACGACGCGACCTTCTTCCTTCGGCGCCAGCAGGATGCCCCAGCGATAGTCGGGCATCTTGACGTAGTCGAACTTCGCCCAGCCGCGCGGGTCGACCGAGTATGCCGTGCGCAAATACACCAGCGATTCCTGGAAGCCTTCCGGCCCCATGTCGTTCCACCAGTCGATATAGCCGGGATGCCATCCCTCGAGCGCCTTCAGCACCTGGCGATCGGAACCGAGATCGACGTTGTTGGGGATCTTGGTCGAGTAGTCGACGTGCATGATGTTCATATTCATGGGCGGCTCCCGGTTCGTTCGTGTATCCAAACGTTGTGGTCGTCATTGCGCGAAGCGACGAAGCAATCCAGCTCCGCACATCACAATTCTGGATTGCCTCGCCTCGCTCGCAATGACGCGGCTGGCGTTGTGCCGGTGCGCGTCGATCGAATGCGCCGCGACGGCTCACACTCTCGTCATGTCGAATTGCGGCTTCTGGCCGCTGCCGTAACGGCGCAGCGCGCCGACCTCGCCGACCGCATTGGGGCGCTGGAAGATCCAGTTCTGCCAGGCAGTGAGGCGCGCGAAGATCTTCGACTCCATCGTCTCGGGGCCGACGAAGCGCAGGTTCGCTTCCATGCCGGTGAGACTGTCGGGCGAGAACGATGCGCGCTCTTCCAGAAAGACGCGGACCTCGTCATCCCAATCGATATCGTCGAGCGCAAACGTAACCAGACCGAGCGTCTCGGCCGCCTCGGCGTCGAGTGCTTCTCCAGTTTTACTCTGGACCGCCGCGTGGTCGGCCGGATCAGCCTGGAAGCGCGACTGCAGCCGGGTGAGACCGTGGCTCATCGGATAGGCACCGAAGTTGAGCGCGGACAGGGTCAGCATCGGCGGCGGGCGGTTGTCGCCGTCACGCGAGCCGATCAGCATGTAGCTGCGGTCGGCCGCGAACACGAGCTCCGCCAGCGTGCCGGCGAAGCATGAGCCCGGCTCCACCAACGTCACCAGCGAGCGCGACGTGACATCGACGCGCTTCAGCACGCGTTTCCAGAAATGGCGGATCTCGTTGACCAGCCAGTGATCCTTATGCGCTTCGAGCAGTGCGTCGTAGGCCAGCACCTGGGTTGCATCGCCGTGGGACTTGAACACCCAAAGTCCCAGCTCCGGCTCGTTCAGCCGCAGATGCAGAATGGCGTCGTCGAGTTCGCGGCCGAGCTGCAACGGCCAGAACGCCGCGCCTTGCGCCTGCAGCGCCTCGACCGACGCCGGCGGGGCCGCGTTCGGACCGATGAGCGTGATCGTCGCAATCCGGGCGGCGCGATCGATCTCGACGCCGACCAAGCCGTAGCGCACGCTGGTATCGTCGAATTGGCGCTGCAGCGGGGGCAGCTCCACGCCCGTACCGCTTCCACGACGCGGCGAGGCCGCAGCGAGTTCGCGGGCGCGCTCAGCCACCTTGGCGTCGAGCTTGGTGGTGGCGACGATGTCGTCGACCAGTCGCCACTGCACCGCGCGCTTGCCCTTGATGCCTTCCTCGATGGTACAGAACACGTCGGCGTGATCGCGGCGAACCTTGCGCTTATCAATCACGCGCGTCAGGCCGCCGGTGCCCGGCAGCACCGCGAGCAGCGGCACTTCCGGCAGCGCCACCGCGGCCGAGCCGTCGTCGGCCATGATGATATGATCGGCCGCAAGCGCGAGTTCGTAGCCGCCGCCGGCCGCGGTGCCGTTGATCACCGCGATGCTACGCTGGCCGGAATGCTGCGACGAATCCTCGATGCCGTTGCGGGTCTCGTTGGTGAATTTGCAGAAATTGACCTTATGGACGTGGCTGGCCCCGGCCAGCATCCGGATATTGGCGCCGGCACAGAACACCCGGTTCTTGCCGGAGCGTAGCAGGATCACCTTCACGGCGGGATGTTCGAACCGCAGCCGCTGCATCGCGTCGGCGAGTTCGATGTCGACGCCGAGATCGTAGGAATTCAGCTTGAGCTGGTAACCTTCAAACAGGCCGCCGTTCTCGTCGACGTCGAGGGTGAGCGTCGCGATCTCGCCATCGACCGTCAGCTTCCAATGCCGGTAACGGGACGGCTCGGTCTGAAAATCGACCCGCACAGCTCCGTTCGCGAGCGGGCGCGTGTCTGCGGCCTCGGCCATGGCGGCTCCCTGCGTTTCCTCTTGCTTCTAACATGCATTATAATTCATCTTTTGCCGAGGAGTCCAGCCGCAAATGCGACTTTGATGCATTTTAATGCGAGATGGGTTGGTCCGTTGTCGATGGCTGATCAGGCAGCGCGACCGCCGGTCGCCTCGGCATGGCCGCTCAGAATGCGGTCCGCGAAGCCGGCGATCAGCCGCAGCGTCGCGTCGGCGGCTTCGCGATGCGGCGAATGCCCCGCTCCTGTGAGCAGCTCGACTTCGAGCGGGCAATAGCATTCCGAACGCGCGATCTCGATCTGCCGCATCGTTCCGTATTGGTCGTTCTCGCCCTGCACGATCTGCAGCGGCACCCTGATGTAAGCGAGCGAGTCGGCGATGTCCCAGGCGCGAAACGCCGGATCGAGCCAGGCATCGTTCCAGCCGTAAAACGCATTGTCGACGTCGTCGTGCCAGCGCGCGAGCTTGGCACGCAGCTCGGTCGTCTCGTACATCGTCCGGATCGCCGCGATCGACGCCACCGAAATGTCCTCGACGATGAAATGCGGCGCGATCAGCGAGACACCGCGGACGCGGTGATCGGCGACGCCGCCCGCATACAGCGCCGCAATCGAGGCTCCATCGGAGTGGCCGACCAGCAGTCCGCGGCGAAAGCCGATCTGGTCAAGCACCCGCGGCAGCACCTGTAGAGCCTCGCGATGCATGTAGTCGAGCGGGCGCGGCAACGCGGCCGGCGTCGAGCGGCCATAGCCGGCCCGGGAATATGCGAACACGCCGACACCGGTCGCGGCCGCCAGCCGGTCCGGAAACTCGCCCCACAGCGCCGCCGAACCGAGGCCTTCGTGCAGCAGCACAAGGGTCGGTGCGACATCCGGCTGCGGACCGGTGAAGCGATATTCCAACTGGGCGCCGTCGATCGCCAGCGTGCCGGTCGGGCTCAAGCCTGCCATTATGTTCCTCTTATCGTTAGCTTGCACGAATTCAGTCGATCAGCACCACGCCGCGCAGGTTTCGCCCGGCCTCGAGGTCGGCATAGCCTTGGTTGATCTCGTCGAGCCGATAGGTTCGGCTGATCAGTTCGCCTAGCTTGAGATCGCCGCGGCGATACAGGCCGAGCAGTTCAGGGATCTGCAGACGCGGGCTGGCGAAGCCGTACACCGCGCCCATGATCGCCTTCTGAGTGGCGAACAGTTCCAGAGGCGGCACGTCGATCTGCTTGACGGTGTCGGGCGTGATCGCAGTGACCACGACGTTGCCGGCCTTGGCGGTGGCACGGAATGCCGGCAGCAGCGTTTCGGCTGGGTTGATGCAGACGAAGGCGTGATCGACACCGACGCCTTCGGTCAACGCCTGCACGGTGCTGATCAGCTCGTCGCCTTGAGCGGTGGTGCCGTGGGTGGCGCCGAAGCTCCGCGCCCATTCTAGTTTCTGTGCGACGATGTCGGCAGCGATGATCATCGACGCGCCGCAGAGTTTTGCGCCCTGCACCACGTTCATGCCGTCGCCGCCGCAGCCGACCACCAACACCGTATCTCCCGGCTTGACGCGCGCGCGATGGCGCGCCGCACCGACACCGGCCGGAACGCCACACGCGATCAGGCTGGCATGGTCGAGCGGAATATCCTTCTCGATCACCAGCACCGAGGCCTGATCGACGACGGTGGCTTCGGCAAACGCCCCGATCATGCAGAACGCGCCGACGCCGTGGCCGTCGGCGTCGCGCCGGCGAAAGCTGCCGTCGAGCTGCGGCCCATGGGTGATGCGCGGCCCCTCGGCACACAGATGATGCAATCCGCGCTGGCACCAGCGGCAACGGCCGCAGCCGGGGATGAAGGTGAGGACGACGTGATCGCCCGGCGCGATGCCCTGCACCTGATCGCCGGTCGCCTCGACGATTCCCGCGGCTTCGTGCCCCAGCACCATCGGCTGCATCGCGACTCGTCGCTCGCCGCGCATCACGTGATAGTCCGTCCGGCACAGGCCGATCGCTGCGAGCCGCACCAAGACTTCGGTCGGCTGCGGCGGGTCCAGCACAAGCCGCTCGATGCGTAACGCCGCGCCGACCTCCCGAAACACCGCCGCCCGAATGTCCATGCCCACAGGTTAGCAGCGGTTCGCAGGTTTTCAACGCATCTCCGGAGGCGCTGCTCCGTCACTGCTCTGCAGCATCGCGCTGCAACGCAATACAATTTCGTACCGGAATGCCCAAAATAGTTGATGGCGATCAAGGAAGCGCGAAACGCGCCTGGGGTGTAGTTGGCGTAACCAAGATTGGAAACGCTCTCGATGGCTTCGAAGCTCACCGGTGGTGATCTGCAGATCATCACCCGGATCGCCGTGTTTCGCGGACTGAAGGCGGAGACCGTCGCGCACATGATCGCGCCGGCCACTGCGATCAGCCTGCGAGCGCGCGAATCGATCGTGCGTCAGGACGAGCCGGCGACAGCTTTCTTTATCGTCGTCAGCGGCTGGGTAAAGCTGTTTCGCAGCAATCTGGCCGGCGACGAGGCGGTGATCGAGATCATGAGCCGCGGCGGCAGCTTCGCCGAAGCCGCGGCGCTGACCGGCCACCGCTATCTGGCCAACGCCGAAGCCGTCACCGACGCGCGGGTCGCGCGAATCCCTGCTGATCATCTGGTCCGCTGCATCCGAGCCAATCCGGATATCTCGGTGCCGATGATCGCTTCGATCTGCCAGCACATGCACCATCTGGTGCAGCGCGTCGAACAGCTCAAGGCGCAGAGCGGGGTGCAGCGGCTCGCCGAATTCCTCGCCTCGCTGGCGATCGCCGAGCACGGCTCCTGCGCGCTTGTGCTGCCCTACGACAAGGCGCTGATCGCCGGTGAGTTGGGGTTGACGCCGGAATCGCTGTCGCGGGCCTTCGCCAAGCTGCGCAGCATCGGCGTCACTGTCGAGGCGTCGCAAGTCGCGGTGCGCGATGTCGCAAGGTTGCGCAAGCTGGCAACCGACGGCCGCAGTGCGGTGCGCGGCAAGCTGCAGGCCGTGCGTTGAAGCGTGATCGTGGATGGATCCAGATTACACCAGCGCCAGCGAGGCGAACAGCTCGGCCGTGATGCGGCTCGCCAGGGCCGCCGCGACGACGCGCCGGTAGTTGGCCGGCATCAGCGTCGTCCGCATCGGTTGCACTTGCTTCTGCACCAGCCGATCGATCTCGCGCAGCATCGCATCGTCGGGCGGCCGCTGCGTTAAGGCGGCGGTTTCGGCGAGCAGGAACGGCCTTGAATTGGTCCCTGTCAGCGCGATGCGAAGTTGCCCGATCTTGGAGCCCGAACGTGTCAGCGCAACAGCGACGCCGGCAAGCGGATAGTCGATCGCGCCGCGCTGCCGCACCTTGACGTAGCGCGACGCAGGCGGGTCGGGCGACAGCCGAACCGCAACAACGACCTCGCCTGGCCGCAGCGCGAGATGCGCCCGCCCATCTTCAACATACAATTCGGCGAGCGCGATGCGGCGCCGGCCGCCCGGCCCGGCGATCTCGACCTCGGCGCCGAGCACCAGCAGGGCCGGCGCAAGATCGCCGCTGAAGGCGGCGTGGCAGCGGTTGCCCTTCGGGGCGACGTGACAAGTCTCGCCGCGATTCTTCAGGCAGTACGAATTCGCCCGCCGCCACCATTCGCTTTGGTTGTAATAGATGCAGCGGGTGTCGAAGCAGAGATTGCCACCGACGGTGCCGAGCTTGCGATGACCGGGCCCCGCCACACTGCGAGCAGCTTCACTCAGCGCCGGATAGCGGGCCGCAACCAGACTGTCGGCGGCGAGGGTCGCCACGGTGACTCC
>NZ_QPFS01000035.1:0-38951 GCF_010906995.1 Rhodopseudomonas sp. WA056
GCCGCCGCGGGGGCCGGGTATTCGTCGACATCGACGATTTCGCCGGGACCCTGCCGAGCGAGCCGCCGCGCGAAACGCTGCCGGCGAGCGAGGTGACGAAGCATCTCGCGGCGCTGCCGTCGCGGCAGCGCGAGGTGCTGCAATCGATCGCGGTCGACAGCGTCTCGATCAAGGATACCGCGGCAAAACTGTCGATGAGCGAGGGCGCGGTGCGGGTGGCGCTGCATCGCGGCCTGTCGGCGCTCGCCGCGAAACTGAGGACGGACTGAACCCATGCAAACCGACCGCCTGATTGATGCCCTTACCGCCGACGGCGCCAGCCGCGACAAACCGGTGGGGCAGGCGCTGGCCGCCTCGCTGCTGGTGGCGTTGCCGGTGTCGGCGGCGCTGTTGCTGTCGACGCTGGGGCTGCGCCCCGACCTGCACGAGGCGATCAGCAATCCGTTCTTCGACGTGAAGTTCGTCGTGACGCTTGCGCTGGCGCTGGCGGCGATCATCGTCGCGCTGCATCTATCGCGCCCCGAGGCGACGGCGAAGGGCTGGCGCCTGCTGCTGCTGGCACCGCTGGCGATCCTGGGCCTCGCGATCGGCGTCGAGGCGATGCTGCCACAACGAAGCTCGGCGATGACGCGGCTGGTCGGCAACAATTCGCTGCTCTGTCTCGGCTCGATCCCGGTGCTGGCGCTGCCGATCCTGGCCGCGGCATTGCTCGCGCTGCGCCGCGGCGCACCGTCCCGCCCGGCGCTGGCCGGAGCGCTGGCCGGAATGCTGTCGGCCGGGCTCGCCGGCACGCTGTACGCGGCGCATTGCGCCGACGATTCTCCGCTGTTCGTCGCCACCTGGTACACGCTGGCGACCGCGATGGTCGCCGGCCTCGGCGCCGTGCTGGGTCCCCGGGTGCTGCGTTACTGAGACACCTCAGGGATGTTACTGATCTGCGAATGAATTTGACTCGCTTTGTGCCTGTGGTAGCAAAACACCAAGGGGCGCAGGATGGGCGGATTTTCGCGACGGCGGACGAGGGCATTGGTGGCGGCGTGGGTCGCTGCCTACGCGCTCGTGCTCAACGTGATGCTCGCCAGCGCGCTGCTCGCCGGCCAGTCTCCGGTCCAGCTTCTCACCGGTCACGCGTTCTGCTTCGCCGTTACCGACGCCGATACCGCCCGGGGTGATGCCGGCCAGCCGGCCAAGGCGGTTCCGATCCGCTGCCCGCTGTGCCTCGGCAACCACGTCGTCGCGACCCCGCCGCCCTTGTCTCCCGGGCTGGCGATCCGGATCGCCTTCAGCATCCGTTTTGAGGTGCCGCGCTCCGCGTCGTTCGTCGCGCTGCAGCCCTCGCTCGACTATCAGCCGCGCGGCCCGCCGGTTCTGACCTGACGATCGCGCGCGTCTGCGCGCGCCCATCTCATCGTCCGCTCAGTTGCCGGAGTTCCATCATGTCATCCGCATTTCCGCGGCCGCGCAGCCGTGTGCTCGCGCATGCCACCGCGCTCGTCTCTACCTGCCTCGTTGTCTTGCCCGCCGTGGCGCAAAGCCGTTCCGACAGCCCCCTGCCGCCGGTCACCGTGCAGGCGCCCGATCAGGCCGCGCGGCCCGCGCCGGCGCGTCCGAAGCCGCGTGCGGCGTCGCAGTCGACCCGCGCGGTGCGCAGTGCCGCGCCCGTCGCGCAGCCGTCATCGGCACCGGCCGTCAGCGAGGTCGCACGCGGGCCGGCGCTGACCGTGCTCACGGTGCAGCAGGCGCTTGCCGATATCCAGCAGACGCCCGGCGGCGTCGCGCTGGTGCCGGCCAACGCCTATCGCAATTCCACCGTGGCGAGCACTATCAAGGACATTCTCGACTACGTGCCCGGCGTGTTCGCGCAGCCGAAATGGGGCGACGACACCCGGCTGTCGATCCGCGGCTCGGGCCTGTCGCGCAATTTCCACCTGCGCGGCGTGCAGCTCTATATGGACGGGATTCCGATCAACACCGCAGACGGCTACGGCGACTTCCAGGAGATCGATCCGACCGCCTACAACTACGTCGCGGTGTATAAGGGCGCTAACGCGCTGCAATACGGCGCCAATTCGCTCGGCGGCGCGATCAACTTCGTCACCAAAACGGGACGCGATCCGTTCCCCAACGGCGTCAGCGTCGATGCCGGCGCGTTCGGTTATCGCCGGCTGCAGGCCAATGCCGGCGGCGTCAACGGGGCGTGGGACGGTTATGTCACCGCGTCGACCCAGGCCGCCGAAGGCTTCCGCAATCACAGCGACGGCGAGGCCCACCGGCTCAGCGCCAATATCGGCTACCAGATCACGCCGGACATCGAGACCCGGTTCTACCTCAACGCCAATCACGTGCGGCAGCGGATTCCCGGCAGCGTCACCAGGGATGTCGCGCTGAATGCGCCGCAGACTGCCGCGGCCAACAACGTCGCGCTCGATCAGCAGCGCAACATCGACACCGTTCGGCTCGCCAACAAGACCACGATCCGGTTCGACAACACCGTGGTCGATTTCGGCGCGTTCGGCGTCGATCGCCACCTGATGCATCCGATCTTCCAGTGGCTGGACTATCGCTACCAGGATTACGGCAGCTTCGCCAAAGTCACCGACGACCGCATCATCGGCGGCTATCGCAACCGGCTGGTCGCCGGCATCAACCTGCTGAACGGCCGGCTCGACAACAAACAATACGTCAACATTGCCGGGCAGAAGGGCGCGCTGGCGTCGTCGTCGCTCGACAAGTCGACCAACACCGCGTTCTACGTCGAGGATTCATTCTACTTCCTGCCCAACGTCGCGCTGGTCGCCGGCACGCAATTCCTGCACG
Source organism: Rhodopseudomonas sp. WA056 (assembly GCF_010906995.1). Lineage (NCBI taxonomy): Bacteria > Pseudomonadati > Pseudomonadota > Alphaproteobacteria > Hyphomicrobiales > Nitrobacteraceae > Rhodopseudomonas > Rhodopseudomonas sp. WA056. The sequence goes on from NZ_QPFS01000035.1 coordinate 2,818, forward strand.
CCACCCGTGACCGTCGCGATCGGTTCCTGTCGGACGGCGATCAGTCCGGCTCGACCACGTTCAATCTGTGGAGCCCGAAAGGCGGGCTGCTGTGGCAGATCGATCCGAACTGGCAGGCCTTCGCCAACGTCTCGCGCAGTGCCGAAGTGCCGAGCTTCGGCGAGAGCGCGTCGGGGCCGGGGATTCCGTTCATTCCGTTCACCAGCATCCGGCCGCAACGCGCCACCACCTACGAGATTGGCACCCGCGGGCGGCGTCCCGACCTGACCTGGGATCTCAGCCTGTACCGCGCCGAGATCAAGGACGAGCTGCTGTGCCTGTACAGCGCGTTCGGCAACTGCAACGTCACCAATGCCGACCGCACCATGCACCAAGGCGTCGAAGCCGGGCTCGGCGTGACGCTGTTCAAGCACCTGCTCGAACGGGCCGGCGCGCCGGACCGGCTGTGGCTGAACATGGCCTATACGCTGAACGACTTCCGGTTCGACGGCGACGCCAGGTTCGGCAACAACCTGCTGCCCGGCGCGCCGCGGCACTATCTGCGCGCCGAGCTGCTCTACAAAAATCCGAACGGGTTCTATATGGGCCCGAACGTCGAATGGGTGCCGCAGGCCTACTACGTCGACAGCGCCAACACGCTTCAGACCGAGCCCTACGCGCTGCTCGGCCTCAAGGCGGGCATCGACAATGGCGGGCCGTATTCGATCTATATCGAAGGCCGCAACCTCTTGAACAAGAGCTACATCGCCTCGGCCAGCATCATCGACAAGGCGAACGCCAACTCGCCGCTGTTCGAACCCGGCACCGGGCGTGCCGTCTATGCCGGCTTCAAGGCGCGGTGGTGAGGGAGAGGGGGATGTCGTCGATCCCGTTGTCGTCCCGCCGCGTGCTGCTGGTCTCCGCGGCAGCCATCGCGTCAGCCTCAATGTTCGGCGCTTCCGCGCAGGCGCAGAGTGAGGCGAGAGATCCGTTGCCGCCGGTGACGGTGCAGGCGCCCGACCAGGCACCGCGGCCCGCCGCCCGGCCGAAGCCGCGCGCCACGTCGAGCGCCAGCCGCGCCGTGCGTGCCGCCAATCGCGGCACGGCTCCGGCGCGGCCGGCCGCGGCTCCGGCGATCCAGCAAGGCGCCGGCACTGTTCCGAGCCTGACGGTGCCGACCGCCGACCAGGCCCGCCAGGAGATCCAGCGCACGCCCGGCGGAGTTGCGCTGGTGCCCGACACGGCGTTCAAGAATTCGCCGGCCAACACTATCAAGGACGCGCTCGGCTGGGTGCCGGGCGTGCTGATCCAGCAGCGCTGGGGGCCGGACGCGCGGATCTCGATCCGCGGCTCGGGCCTGTCGCGTGCCTACGGCAACCGCGGCATCAATCCGTCGATGGACGGCATCCCGATCAGCACCGCCGACGGGCTGTTCGACCTCTACGAGATCGATCCGACGGCCTATCGCTACATCGAGGTCTACAAGGGGGCCAACGGCCTGCGCTACGGCGCCAACTCGCTCGGTGGCGCGATCAATTTCGTGATGCCGACCGGGCGCGACGCGCCCGAGTTCGAGGCACGTGTCGACGGCGGCAGCTTCGGTTACTTGAAGTCGCAGGTCGCGACCGGCGGGGTCGCCGGTGCCGCGGACTGGTACATGACGATGTCGGCGCAGCGCGAGGACGGCTATCGCGAGCACAGCAAGACCGACGCCGAACGGCTGAATGCCAATGTCGGCTATCAGTTCTCGCCCGACGTCGAGACCCGGTTCTATCTGAATGTCAGCCGCTGGCGGGCGCAGATTCCCGGTGAGGTCACCAAGGATCAGGCGCTCAACTCGCCGCGTGCGGCGAATCCGGTGTGGGTGCAGCAGGACCAGCAGCGCAACATCGACTCGGTGCGCGTCGCCAACAAGACGACGTTGCGGTTTGGCGAGACCAGCGTGGATTTCGGCGCCTTCGTGCTCGAACGCCACGTGATGCATCCGATCTATCAGTGGCTGGATTTTCACGTCCACGATTACGGCGGCTTCGCCCGCGCCACCGACGACCGCTTCATCGGCGGCTTCCGCAACCGCCTGATCACCGGCGTCAACATCCAGAACGGCACCATCGACATCAACCAGTATTGGAACGTCGGCGCCGCCACCAAGGGGCCGCTGGCGGCGTCTTATTTGTGGAAGTCGCAGAACGTCTCGGCCTATGCCGACAACTCGTTCTACGTCCTGCCCAACGTCGCGGTCGTGACCGGGGCGCAGGTCCTGCACGCGGTGCGCGACCAGCAGGACCGCTACCTGGCCAACGGCGACCAGTCGGGGCGGCGTGCCTACAACCCGTTCAGTCCCAAGATCGGCGTGCTGTGGGACGTCGATCCGGCCTGGCAGGTGTACGGCAACATCTCGCGCAGCGCCGAGGTGCCGACCTACGACGTCACCACCTTCGCGTCGCCGGCGAGCACCGATATCAACGCCCAGACCGCGACGACCTACGAGATCGGCACCCGCGGCCGTCGGCCGGACCTGACCTGGGACGTGTCGCTGTATCGTGCCGAGATCCGTAACGAGCTGCAGTGTCTCACCAGCCCGGCGACGCCCGGGGCCTGCACCATCCGCAATGCCGATCGCACCGTGCATCAGGGCGTCGAAGCCGGGCTCGGCGTCGCGTTCCTGCAATCGAGCTTCGCGCAGGACGACCGGTTCTGGTTCAACGTCGCCTACACCTACAGCGACTTCCGGTTCGACGGCGACGCGACCTGGGGCAACAATCGTCTGCCGGCGGTGCCGGCGCACTATGTGCGGGCCGAGGTGCTGTACAAGCACGCATCCGGCTTCTACGCCGGGCCGAATGTCGAGTGGATGCCGCAGGCGTTCTTCGCCGACAACGCCAACACGCTGACGGTCGACCCTTATGCGCTGCTGAACTTCAAGCTCGGCTACGACGACGGCACCGGCTGGTCCGGCTATATCGAGGGCCGCAACCTGCTCGACAAGCGCTACATCTCGACCACGATTGCGGTCGAGACCGCCACGGCAGCGTCGGCGCTGTTCAATCCGGGGATAGGACGCGCGGTGTTTGCGGGGCTGCGCTATCGGATGTGAAGGCCGGAAAGCGCCGGCCGCTCAGGCGGCCGGCGGCTGCGCCGCTGCTGCGGATTGCTGCATGCGGTGGAAGCGCAGCACCTGCTGGGCGGTGGAGAGGCGCAGCCGCTCGTAGGTTTCGCGGCACTCGTCGAGGTCGTGCGATTGCGTACCGTTGATCTCGTCGCGCATGTCGATGATCTCGCGCACCGTCGCCCACGGCAGATTGCACACCTTGGCGAGGATCAGCACGCCTTCGTCGCGCGATTCGACCATCATCGACTCGGCGGCCTCCACCGTGATGTTGGCGAGGCAGGCGATCGCCTGGTTGGTCTCGTCGAATTTGCGCTGGGCGGCAAAGCTGTGCACCTCGGCGGCATTGATGCGTCCTTCCTCGAACAGCGAGCGCACCAGGCCGTGGGCGATGCTGGTCTGCCGGCTGATGCCGCGTGGCGCCGAGCGCGCCAGCCGGCTCGCCTGCCGCACGGCGTTGTCGACCTCCGCGGGCGCGTGCGAATGCGCCGCTTCGAGCTTGCTGCGCACAGTGGCCGAGGCGATCGCGATCATCTTCAGGTACTGCGCGCGGGGAATTGTACGCTGGCCGAGCGCGTCGGCGAGCCCGTCGTCGTTTTCGGCGCGCTTGGCGAGAACACAATAGCCGTTGTCCGAAAACTCGGCGCCGGGATTCCTCACCGTGCTCTGCACCACGGCCGGGTTGCCGAGCTCGACCAGCACGTCGGTCACGGCGCCGCTGAGAGTGCGGCGCGTCGAGATCGCCATCATGTGCTGCTGGCTTTTGGCCCGTGCGTTGGCGATCAGCGTCGCATCGTCGAGCTGCTCGGACTGCGACAGCACCGGTGCGGCGATCTCGATCCGGTCCTCGAAAGCGAGTTGCTGGATGATCCGCGGCGGCGCACTCACCGGGGCGAGGCGCTGCGCCAGCAGCACCTTGGCGTTGGATTCGATGTCTTCCACCAGGCAGGTGAAGACGTCGTCGAACACCTCGATCTGTTCGTCGTTGTAGGCGACGCCGCCGAGAAACAGGTCGGTGACGCGGCGCAGGGTTTCCACCCGTCGTGCGACGGTGCCGTGCGCCAGCATGGCCTGCAACTCGTCGAGCAGGTGCAGGGCCGGCCGCTTGGATCGAAGAATCATTACTCTTTCCTGGAGTGAAGACACGCGCCTGCTTCTTCAGGCGCTGGCAACTCGGTTTCGTCCGCCGTGCTTGGCCTCGTACAATGCGCGATCGGCGCGCGACAGAACGGATTCGGTGGATTCCTGCAGCGTCATGGTGGTGACGCCCGCGGACAGCGTCACCGACATGCTCGGCGAGAACGCGCTCCAGTCCAGTCCGGCCACGATCAGACGGAGCCGATCGAGGATCAGGCGGGCTTCGTCTTCGGAGGTATTGGGCAGCAGCAGCAGGAATTCCTCGCCGCCATAGCGGCCGAACCGGTCGAAGCTGCGGATGTTGGCAAAGATCGTAATCGCGAAGGTGCGCAGCACCTCGTCGCCGGTCGGATGGCCGAACGTGTCGTTGATGCGCTTGAACCAGTCGAGATCGATCAGCGCCAGCGACAGCGGCTCGCAGTGCCGTGCGGCGCGTTCGATCTCGTTGTCGAGATGCCGCATGATACGGCGTCGATTGTAGGCCCCGGTCAGCTCGTCGAGCTCGGCCAGCTCCTCGATCCGTTGATACGCCTCACGAAGCTGGATGCCGCGCTTGTACAGCGAGTCCCGCATCGCCTTGGAGAACACGCCGATGAACATGCAGCGGCCGACCGTCAGCACCAGCGCCAGCAGAGTGGCGAGCCGCTCCAGCGGCGACTGATGCGGCAGGCTGATCGGCAGGTCGGTGAGCAGGAACAGCGGAGTCAGAACGCACAGCAGGGCGCCCCAGGAGATCAGCGCCTGCCGCCGGTCGGCGCGCAGCGCCGCGAAGCCGAACACGACGAACAGTTCGAACAGGAAGAATGCGCCGATCTGCGGCACCCAGGCGGCAAATCCGATGATCAGCACCAGATGGGTGATGGCGATCGGAACCGTCAGATAGTGGTCGGGGAAGCGGTCGTTGAACCCGGACTCGGACAGCGCGAACAGGATGCTGCCGAGGATGCCGCCGCAGACCGCGAAGGTCACGGCCACGACCGGCGCAATGGTGCCGGCCTGAACGTAGATCAGCAGGATCGCGGCGTCGATCATGAAGCTGACCGCGATCAGGTCCAGCATCTGCCGGCGCTGCCGCATGCGCCGGCCGCGGACAGCGAGCATCCGTGCGTCGTCGTCAGCGCAGGCTTGAGGATCGGGCAGGGGGCCCGAGATCGCGGCAGTTCGTCCCATCGTCCGCCCGGTCGAGAGTAGAGCTACGGGAACCTACGTGGAAAAGCCTTTCGTTTTAGTATCCGCATGGTTGTGGGCGTCGCAGCGCGGGCCGGCCGGCCGGCTGATTTCAGGGGCAATTCTCCGGATTGCGGGATTTCCCGGGACAGGCTGCTGTCAGCGATGTGTGGATATGTCGCGCAAATCGCATCGCGGCTTGGTAACGTCGGAACGCTCGGAGGCTTCGACTCAGTTCCGGCCGAGGCTCCCGAAGGAGCTCTGAAACGCTGCTGCCGGCGCCGGGATTGGGCGCTGGTGGGAATCCCGGGGATCTAAAATTTGCGTTTATTTGTCGAACCTTCCGCTGGGCCGGGCCGACCAAATTCAAGAGATGGCCAGTGACGGGCAAACAGACTGCCACCGACGAGGCGCTGATCGCCAGGATCGCCCAAGGGGACCGCGTCGCGATGCAGGTGCTGTATGGCCGGTATCACGTCAAGGTCTTCCGGTTCGGGCTGCGTCTCGTCAGGAACGAACAGATCGCCGAGGATCTTATCAGCGAAGTGTTCCTCGACGTCTGGCGGCAGGCCGGCAAGTTCGAGGGACGGTCTTCGGTTTCGACCTGGCTGCTGGCGATCACGCGGTTCAAGGCGTTGTCGGCGCTGCGACGCCGCAAGGATGCCGAACTGGACGAAGATGCTGCCGCCGCGATCGAGGATCCCTCGGACGATCCAGAGATCGCAGTGCAGAAGAAGGACACCGGCGAGGCGCTACGAAAGTGCCTGACGTCGCTGTCGCCCGAACATCGAGAGATCGTCGATCTGGTGTACTACCATGAGAAATCAGTCGAAGAAGTCGCCCGGATCGTCGGAATTCCGGAGAACACGGTGAAAACCCGGCTGTTCTACGCGCGAAAGAAACTTGCCGACCTGCTGCAGGCGGCCGGCGTTCAACGAGGCTGGCCATGATGGCGATGAGCAACACGATGCCCGAGCAGCGGGAGCCGGGCGAAATCGAGGCGCTGCTGCCGTGGTACGCCGCCGGCACGCTGAACGCCCGCGACGCCCGCCGGGTCGCCGATGCGCTCGATCGCGACCCCAAGCTGGCGCGGCAATATGCCGTGATCCTCGAAGAATATGCCGCGACCATCGAGCTGAACGAGAGCCTCGGGGCGCCGTCGTCGCGGACACTGCATAAGCTGTTCGCCGCGATCGACGCCGAACCGGCCCAGGCGCCGAGCGCCGGGCGCGGCTTGGGCGCGCGGTTCGCCGGGTTTTTTGCCGGGCTGTCGCCCAAGGCGCTGGCCTGGTCGGCATCGGTCGCCGGTCTCGCGCTGTTGCTGCAAGCCGGCCTGATCGGGGCGATGCTGGCGTGGCCCGAGAGCGGTCCGCTCCGGATCGCCGCCGACGACCCGCGGCCGCGGAACATGGCGTCGGCGCCGGCCTCATCTCCTGCGTCCCCCCCGGCCGCGGCGATGCCCGAGCGTGCCGAGGCTGCCAAGACTGCGCCGCCGATGGTGATGGCGGAACGTTCGGGCGGGCCGGTGGTGCGAAGCCTGGCGCCGCCGCCGACCGCTCCGCGCGTGCTCGTCAAGTTTGCGCCCGAGGCGCGGGCCGCCGAGATCGCCTCGCTGCTCGATCAATACAACGCGGTGGTGGTCGACAGCTCGCGGGGTGGGGTGTTCCGGCTGCAATTCGGCGACCGTGCGCTGTCGAAGCAGGATCAGGAGAACCTGATCGGCCGGCTGCAAAAAGAGCCGATCGTCAGCGTGGTGCTTGCTGCGCCCTGATCCCGTCGCGTTGCACAAATCGGCGCGTCAGACCGCCTCGGCGTCATTCCGCCGCGCATGCCTGTCTATCCACGCCTGCCTCTGCCCTGTCGCCGCGAACTCCCCGTCTCGCAATGTCGGCGCGTCCGGCCGCGGCGGGCTGCCGTACGGGCTGAACTGATCCCCACATCGACGCGCGAGAAAAATCAGCAACCGGATTGAACGTCTCGGCGTTGTCGGCTGACCAATCGTTGTGGGAGCGGAAACCACCTCCCCAACGAGGCCGTACTCGGCGCGAGCGCCCATCCACCCCAGCGCTGATATGGCTTTTGACCCGCCCGGTTGTCCCCCCGGGCGGGTCTTTCGTTTGCCCGAGCCCGAACGACCGCGTCCCCGGTCGGCGACCTTCGAAGGGTTCTAACAGCGCTGGCGGCTCGTGGAGCTACGAGTTACCGCCACGCTGGACATGGTAAATTTTTGTTAACAACATCGTTCGTAAGCTTTGCGTCGATTCGTGTGTTGCGTCGCGTTCATTTTCCCTCTCCTGGCGGATTGACCATGGAACAGACCGACGCCGAGCGTGGCCGTGCGCTCGTCGAGCGCTGGTGCTTGCTCGCAGAGCAGCGGCTCGACTACCTCACCGAGCTGTTCGAAACCGGTCGGTGGCGACGGTTCTTCGGTGAACGCGAATTCCTGGAGAACGTCCAGGAAGCCAAAGCCGCGGTCGAATCCTGGCGCGGCCTGCTGAAGCGCGAAGCGACCTTGGACAATCGTCCGGTCGATCTGTCCTGGCTCGGCCGCAACAAGAAGGTCCCGCCGCGGCTGGCGTTCTACTTCGATGGCGAGGCTGTCAACGGCTCGCCCTCGTACGCGCTGCCTCACTCGGCACCTCGGTCGGCCCAGCCGCCGCGCGTCGCCACTCCCGCAAAACCCATCAAGCCCGCCGAGCCGGTGCGTGCCCCGGTTGCCCCGGAGCCCGCCCCCGCGATCGTCCCCGACGATGTTCCGGTGTGGATGCACGCGCTCGATCCGGCGCGACTCGAGCAGCGCTACTCACTGTTGCGCAAGGTGAGCTGACGCGTAGGTCCGTGCTGATTCGCGCAGGACGCGTTCGCGCGATTCATCCACAGCATCGGCCGATGCGACCTTCGTCGTAAGGCAGGAGTTCGTCGGCCTCGCATCGTGCGCCGGTCCCTCCGCAGCTCGGCTTACTAACACCAACAGTTACTTCGGCTTTGCGACCGCGTTTGATGTCGATCAAGCTCTGAAGTTATCGCCGATCTGGTGATGGGCGCAAACTAACGCCAATGCGCGCCGAATTGCGCCGCCGATGTTTAACGGATTGGAACGAATTTCGGCGCACTCATTGCGTGCGATCCGGTTCCGGATTCGCTCATAAGATGAAATCACAGGAGGGATCAGCGGCGACGTGCGCGTCCCTTGTCGTGCCGCGGGTTCCTCTTTTCATGCGCTGAGTGCAGCCACGCTTTCGCGCGGCCTCGTCGGGAAAGAGATCATGCCTAGTGCTCATTCGTCGCCTGTCCCGTCCGCCGCGACGGGCCTGTTTTCGTTCTTCACCAACCGCAAGATCGGCTTCAAGATCGCCATCGGCTTCGCCGCCGTGCAGGTGCTGATGGCGGTGCTGGCGATTCTGAACTACACGAATTTTGGAAAGCTCGGAGATGCGTTTTCGAGCTTCGATCAGCGCGTCGGCGTCGTCGATGCGGTCCGTAACGTCGAGCAGAACTTCACCAACTTCAGGCGGACCGTGCGCGAATACAGCCTCACCGGCGAGGATACGCTGATCGCCGAGGCGGGCAAGCGCCGCGCCGAGCTGCAGGACAACATCCAGCAGGCGATGCAGCTTGTTCGCGATCCCGGTCGTCGTGCGGCGATGGTCGAACTAGGCAGCAAGTTCGCCTCCTATGTCGCGCAGTTCGACGAGCTGACCAAGCTCCGGCAGGATCAGAACAGGTTGTCGGCGACCGTGCTCGGACCGGTGGGGCAGCGGATCGTCGGCCAGCTCGAGCAACTGCAATCCGCGACGATGAGCGGCGACGGCAACAGTGATCAGGCGCTCCTGGTCGGACAAGCGATGAAGCAGTTTCTGCTGCTGCGGCTGTCCGCCAGCAAGGTCCTGGGCATTCATCTGGAGAAGGCCGCCCAGGCCGGCGCCGAAAAGGCGCTCGCCGATTTCAGAACCGTGCTGTCGACCATGAAGACGGTGCTCGCCACCGCGGCCGAGCGCAAGCAGCTCGCCGCGATCGAGGCCGACCTTGCGATCTACGCCGACGGCTACCAGCAGTCGGTGCGCGATGTCGTCGGGATCGATGCGACCATTGCGGCGATGACCAAGGTGGCGCAATCGCTGGCGCTCGATGCAGCGACCATCAAGCAGTCCGGTGTCGCCGAACAGAAGCAGATCGGCCACCAGACCGCGGCGCTGATCGGTGAGACCCAGACCCAGATCCTGCTGATCACTCTCGGCGCGATGGCGATCGGCTTCGTGCTCGCCTGGTTGATCGGACGCGCGGTGTCGGGGCCGATCGTGGCGATGTCCGGCGTGATGAAGGAGCTGGCTGCCGGCAACACCGATGTCGAGATCGTCGGCTCCGGCCGTCTCGACGAGATCGGGCTGATGGCCTGTACGGTCGAGGTGTTTCGCAACAACTCGCTCGAATGCGACCGGCTGAAGGCCGAGCAGGAGGAAGCCGAGCGCCGGGTCGCCGCCGAGCACAAGGCGGAGATGCAGCGCCTCGCCGATCATTTCGAAGGCGCGGTCGGCGAGATCATTGAGACCGTGACCTCGGCCGCGACCGAGCTCGAGGCATCCGCCGGGACGCTGACCTCCACCGCCGAGCATTCGCAGGAGCTCGCCACCTCGGTCGCTGCGGCGTCCGAACAGGCATCGTCGAACGTGCAGTCGGTGGCGTCGGCGACCGAGCAGATGACCTCGTCGATCACCGAGATCAGTCGCCAGGTTCAGGAATCGGCGCGGATCGCCGGCGACGCGGTCGATCAGGCGCGCAAGACCAACGACCGCATCGGCCAACTCGCGGATGCGGCAAATCGGATCGGCGCCGTGGTCGAACTGATCAACACCATCGCCGGCCAGACCAATCTGCTGGCGCTCAACGCCACCATCGAAGCGGCGCGCGCCGGCGACGCCGGCCGCGGCTTCGCGGTGGTGGCGCAGGAGGTGAAGGCGCTGGCCGAACAGACCGGGAAGGCGACCGGCGAGATCAGTCAGCAGATCGGCAGTATGCAGTCGGCGACGCAGGAGTCGGTCGGGGCGATCCGCGAGATCGGCGGCACCATCGAGCGGATGTCGGAGATCGCATCGACCATCGCCTCGGCTGTGGAAGAACAGGGGGCGGCGACGCAGGAGATCTCCCGCAACGTGCAGCAGGCGGCGCGTGGTACGCAGGACGTGTCGGCCCACGTCGTCGACGTGCAGCGTGGCGCCACTGAGACCGGCACCGCGTCGGCACAGGTCCACTCCGCCGCGCAATTGCTGTCGCGCGACAGCAATCGCCTCAAGGACGAAGTCACCCGCTTCGTCGAGACGGTGCGGGCGGCGTAGCCCGAGGCTCGCGCTCGCTGACTTTCGCATCCTTCGACGTGTCGCGCCCGGGCTCCCCCGGGCGCACGCGTTTGCGCCGTCCGTGTTCAGATGCCGCCTGTGTTCAAATAGTGACAACTATTCCAAATATCATGAAGTGCGGTATCTTAATGCTTCACTGTATTGTTGCACCTTCGACACTGTGATTACCTGTGCCGCACAGGCTGGGGACGCATGTGCTGAGGGTGTTGCGGAGCGAGGTGAAGGAGACGGCATCGGCCGCGCATCCGCGTCGTCCGAACCGCTTGCCTGTGTTCCGCTCCCATTCCGACTGGCTCGCCTCCGCGCTGCGGATGTCGACCTGTTGGATAGTCACGTTCGCGCTGCTGCTGCAGATCGCCTTGTCGGTGATGCCACCCGCGGGTGCCAGCTCGCTCGAGGTTCTCAGCAGCGCCGGCATCTGCCACTCGATCGACACCTCCGCGCCCGCCGACTCGCAGGATCGCGTGGTGGTGCACTTCAAGTGCATTGCCTGCATTCTGATCTGCAGCCTTCCGCCGCCGTCGCAGGTCGTCACCGCGGCGCCGAGTCTGGCCTGGGCCTGGCTCGCTCAGCGCTGGCCGCCGACCGAGGCCGCTCCGCGTAGCGCCCCGGTCTCGTCGCATTCCGCTCGCGGACCTCCGGAGCTAGCGTAACCGCACCGATCGCTGATCGCGCGCTTCGGCCTGCGACGGCGATGCCTTGCCGTTTCGCTGCTGTCACCGTCGCGTCTGCTCGTTGCAGCGCACGGCGTCAGATGTCCTGCGCCAGCCCGATGCTGCGCGCGCTCGACTTTCCGTGAGTTCTCGTCATGTCGTCCATTTCCTGCGCCGGCCTGCGCCGGTCCCTGCTGCTGTCCACCTCGCTGCTGTCGCTGCCGTTAGCGGCGTTTGCCGTCTCCGCCATCGCGTTGTCGCCATCGCCGGCTTCGGCACAAGCGGCGAGCAGTCTGTCGACCATCGTGGTCGATTCCGCCAAGCCACGTGCCAAGCCGCGCGTTCGCGCCCCGACAACCTCGCCGCAGCGCGGTCCGGTGATCCGCGCCGCCGCCATGCCGCCGCCGCCCGCAGCGCCGGCGGCCGAGCCGGTCTCCCCCTCGGCCACCACGCTGCCGGGCTCGGCGGCAGTAGCGCGCAGCCTCGGCACCAGCGATACGGCGTCGTTGGTCACCGACATTCCCGGCGGCGCGGTGTGGGGCGCCGGCGGCGTCTCCAGCCTGCCGGCGCTGAACGGCGTCGGCGCCGATCGCGTGCAGGTGGCGATCAACTCGATGCTGATCAGCCCGGCATGCCCGAACGAGATGAATCCGCCGCTGTCCTTCGTCAACCCGCAGATGATCGCCAGCATGCGCGCCTATCTCGGCGTCGCGCCGGTCAGTGTCGGCGGCGACTACATCGGCGGCAAGATCGACGTCACCACCGCGCCGCCGCTGTTCGCAACCGGGCCGAGCCTGCTGACCACCGCGACGGTCTCGGGCTTCTATCGCAGCAACGGCAACGCCTACGGCGTCGATGCGCGCGCCACGATCGCCAATCAGGACACCAGCGTCACCTACACCGGCGGCTGGGCCCGCTCGGGCAACTACAAGGCCGGCAACGGCATGACGGTGAAGTCGACGCTGTGGGAGGTGCAGAACCACGCCGTCAGCATCTCGCGGCAGAGCGCCGGCAACCTGTTCACGCTGCAGGTCGGCGGGCAGTTCATCCCGTATCAGGGCTACGTCAACCAGTACATGGACATGGTGTCCAACCGCTCGATGTTCGTCAACGGCCGCTACGACGGCGTGTTCGACTGGGGCAAGCTGGAGACGTCGGCGTTCTATCACCGCATCCGGCACACCATGGGCTTCATCGCGCCGGACAAGATCGCCGACATGCCGATGGATACCCGCGGCACCGACCTCGGCTACAATATCAAGGCGTCGGTGATCGCCTCTGACCACGATCTGATCCGCATCGGCAACGAGACCCATGCGTACCGCCTCGACGACTGGTGGGATCCGGTGCCGGGCTCCGGGATGATGATGTCGCCCAACACCTTCATCAACATCAACGACGGCCGCCGCACCCGGCTCGGCACCTTCGTCGAGTGGGAGCGGCACTGGAATCGGGAATGGACGACGCTGTTCGGCCTGCGCAACGATGTGGTGTGGATGGGGACGGGGAACGTCCAGGGCTACAGTTCGATGTACGCAGCCGATGCGGCACGCTTCAATGGCGGCGACCGCGACCGCACCGACGTCAATTTCGACGGCTCGGCGCTGATCCGCTATGAACCCAACGCGATCAGCCAGTTCGAGCTCGGCCTCGCGCGCAAGACCCGCTCGCCGAATTTGTATGAGCGCTACACCTGGTCGAACACCGCGATGGCGATGAAGATGATCGGCTGGTTCGGCGACGGCAACGGCTATGTCGGCAACGTCGATCTCGCTCCGGAGAAGGCTCATACGGTGAGCTTCACCGCGGCGTGGCACGATCCGGCGCAGAAGCTGTGGGAGGTCCGGGTTACGCCGTATTACAGCTATGTGCAGGACTACATCGACGTGAACCGCTGCTTCGTCGCGGGCAGCTCGAGCTGCAATGCGGCGAACCTGACCAAGAGTAGCGCCTTCGTGTTCCTGCAGTTCGCCAACCACGACGCCGAACTCTACGGCGTCAATCTCGACGGGCGGCTGACGGCGTGGGACAATTCGGCTTACGGCCGGGGCGTACTCCGCGGCCAGTTCGCCTACGTGCACGGCCGGCGCACCGACGGCATCAATTTGTATCACGTGATGCCGGTCAACGCGAAGCTCGGGCTCGATCACGAGCTCGGCGGCTGGGTCAACGGCATCGAGCTGCAACTGGTCGGCGCCAAGACCCAGGTGAGCGAAGTGCGCAACGAAACCACCACCTCGGCCTACGCGCTGCTCAACCTGCGCACCGGCTATCGCTGGGAGAATGTGCGGCTCGACATCGGCGTCGATAACGTGTTCGACAAGTTCTACACCCTGCCGCTCGGCGGGGCCGACCTCGTCGACTACCGCGCGGCCTCGATGATGGGCGGCTCCTCCCCGATCTGGGGCTACGGCGTGCCCGGCATGGGCCGCTCGTTCAACACGCGACTGACGGTGTCGTTCTGATCGCGTTCGGGGCCGCTTCCAATTTCGGGAGCGGCCCCTTCGCGTTGTCCGCTAAGGCAGGAATCATTGCGAGGAGAATGACCGCTCGGTCGGGCGCGGGACTGTTTTCACCGCACCGAATTGCTGCCGAGCGCGACCTGGGTGAACCGCGTGGCGCCCGGCAGGGTCAGATCCGGCGTCACCGGTGTTGCATGATCGAGGCCGACCACTGCGCCGCGCGGGGTTTCGGCGATCGTGTTGCCGGTGATCGTTGCGGTACCGGCGCCGTCCATCACCGAGACGCCGATGCCGATGAAGCTCTTGCGCACGACATTGCCGGTGATCGCGACGTCGCGCAGATACTTGCCCCAGCCGGCGACGATGCCGAACGAGGGTGCGTTCTCGATCACGTTGCCCGACACCGCGGTGTCGGCTTCGACATAGATGCCGATGCCGGCGTCGTCGTCCGGCGCGGTGCCGATCGGCCGCTTCGGCCTGAGGTTGCGGATGATGTTGCCCTGCACGGTGCTGAGTCGTCCGCCTTCGTTGAAATTGCACACCGAGACGCCGAGCGCGGCGCCGTCCACGGTATTGCTCGCGATCACCGCGCCTTCGAAAGCGAATTCCGAATACAGCGCCACCTCGCGCACGTCGGACACGCTATTGCCGGTGATCTGGATGTTCGAGGCGGAATTGCCGCGCACCGCGGAGTAATCGCAATCCTTGATGCGGTTGCCGCTGATCACCACGTTGCCGGCGCGAAAGGCGTTGATGGCGTTGCCGTACTGGCCCGAGCCGCCCGGGCCGGCCTTGATGTTCTCGATCCGGTTGCCGGTGACCAGCGTGCCGTCGTCGCCGATCGCGGTGCGCAGGATTTCGATGCCGTTGTGGTTGGTGTCGATGATGGTGTTGCGATCGACGCGCAGCCCCTTGGCGTCGAACGACACCACGCCGGTGACCGCGATCTTCGTCAATGTGTTGTTGCTGATCGCGCCGGACGTCGCCTCCAGCCAGACGCCGGAGCCGCCGCTGGCGGTGATCGCGCAATCCTGGATCAGCAAGTCCTGCGCCTCGATGCAGTGCACGAGGCCCCGCCGGCTCGGCAGCGGAATGCCGGCGCCGTCGATGACGAGACCGGACAGCGTCGCCGTCTCCGCGCCCTGGCTGTCGAACAGCGATGGCCCGCCGGTGAAGAGCAGGCGGGTGGCGCCACGCACGCCGGAGAGCTGCGCGCCGGACGACAGCCTCAGCCGGCCGGTGCGATAGGTGCCCGGCGGCAGCGCCAGCGGCACGCGCCGCGTGGCGGCGTCGTCGATCGCGCGTTGCAGGGCGGTGGTCTGGTCTTCGGAACTATCAGGACGGACGCCGGACAGCGCGGCATCGCGGCCGCGGCGCGACGTCGGAGCGGCGGCGAGCGGGGTGGCGGTTAGCGCCAGCGCGCCGGCGGATGCCAGAATGCCGAGGACGTCGCGGCGGTGCGGGGCCATGGCGCGCGTGCTCCTGTGCGATGATCTGCTGCGACCAGAACTAACGCAGAATCTGCCGTGGCGCTGACGATCGCGCCGCGCCGGAGTAGCGATGTTTGGCCGTAGGGTTAACCCGGCTCAGGCTGCGGCGCGGCGTGCCGCGCGGGTCAGCCGCACCAGTTCGAGCAGCATGGCCTCGCCAGCATCGACCAGATGCTCGGCGGTGATCCGACTTCCCGGCCAAGCGGTGCCGTCGCGGCTGATCAGCGGCACGTGCACGAAGGCGGTGAGGCGCGGGCCGCCCGGCGCCTGCGTCGCCTCGATCCCGCGCCAGCACAGATAGTTGCACAGATAGCGCCCGGCGTCGCGCGACAGCCGCGCATCGATCCCGGTGAGCTGCGCTGCGCGCGCCAGCCTCGCGCCATGCGGACCGAACCCGCGCGCAGCTTCGCCTGGCGCGATCTGGCCGTGGCGCAGCGTCACCTGCTCGGCGTCGGGCCACAGCGTGGTGATGGCGTTGCGGGCGCGGGTCTCGATCCGGACGTGCCGGGTCGACGCGGCGAGGCCGAACATCAGCAGCGCATCGGGCCGATGCTGCGCCAGCAGCGCCGGCAGGTCGCGATCGACCGCGCGGTAGCTGACGTTGAAGACGTGGCCGGCGCGCGTGACGTCGTCCAATGCCGGTCGGCGCAATTTCACGAGACGGTCGACCAGCGCGGGAGTCGGATTGAACGGCGCACCGGGAAACGGTCCGAAGCCGGTGATCAGGATGCGCAGGCCGCTCACCCGATCAGCTCCGCGACCTGATCGGCGCCGAGCGTCGGGGTGATCGTGCCTTCGGCGACGGCGGCCTCGGTGGATCTGACCTTCGCGCGGATCGAAGGATCGCTGCGCAGCTTCGCCTTCCAGCGATCTTCCAGCAGCGTCCACATCCATTTGACCTGCTGCTCGCGCCGCCGCGCGTCGAACTCGCCCGACGGCGTCGTCGCGGTGCGATGGTCGAGCACCGATTGCCACAGCTCGGCGATGCCGTTGCCGGTCGCGGCCGAGTAGGTGATCACCGGCGGCTGCCAATGCATCGAGCGCGGCGTCAGGATATGCAGCGCGGCGCGATACTCGCCGGCGGCGAGATTGGCGCGGGGGATGTTGTCGCCGTCGGCCTTGTTGATGGCGATCATGTCGGCGAGCTCGACCAGGCCCTTCTTGATGCCCTGCAGCTCATCGCCGGCGCCGGGCAGCATCAGGGCCAGGAAGAAGTCGGTCATGTCGCAGACCGCCGTTTCGGACTGGCCGATGCCGACGGTCTCGACCAGCACGACGTCGAAGCCGGCGGCCTCGCACAGCAGCATCGCCTCGCGGGTCTTGGCGGCGACGCCGCCGAGCGTGCCCGAGGACGGCGAGGGGCGGATGAAGGCGTTTGGTTCGGCCGACAGCCGCGCCATCCGGGTCTTGTCGCCGAGGATCGAGCCGCCGGTGCGCGCCGAGGACGGATCGACCGCCAGCACCGCGACCTTGTGGCCCTGGCTGATCAGATACATCCCGAGCGCGTCGATGGTCGTCGACTTGCCGACGCCGGGCGAGCCGGTGATGCCGACCCGGATCGCGCGTCCGGTGTCGGGCAGCAGCTCCTGCACCAGCGCGCGCGCGGACGCCTGATGGTCGGCGCGGCGGCTCTCGATCAGGGTGATGGCGCGCGCCAGCGCGGCGCGATGGCCACTGCGGACCTCGCTGGCCAGCGACGGCAAATCGATCGGTTTCTTACTTGTTGCGGTCATCATCGCCTTTCGGGCGCTCGCCGCCGAAGATCGCGCGGCCTTCCGCCGACAAATACGGCTTCAGCGCGGTCCACGGCACGAAGGCATCGTAGTTGCCCTCGGCATAGGCTCCGACGGCGTAGGGAGCGTAGTGGAACTTCAGGCCGGAACTCTTGCCGGATTCGGTCGACGGCGCCAACGTCACCGGGCCGATCTTCAGTAGCTTCGGCTCGATGCTCTTGACGTAGTCCTCGCCGTCATCCTCGGTGCCGCGCGCTTTCTTCTCGGCCCTCAGCGCTGCGATCACGCCCTTGACCATCGCCTGCATCGCCGGACTGCCGTCGGACAGATCGGTGAAGAACGGCCGGATGCTGATGCGCTTGCCGAGCTGCTTTTCCCACAGAATGGTGTCGATCTCGGTGTTGGGATGGGCGCCGCCGGTGTAGCTGTAGTCGGTGCGCAGGACCGAGACGTAGCGGCCGGCGACCTCCGAATCCACCGCGTAGCTGCGCTCGTAGGTCCACGGGCCGTTGCGGAACAGCGCCGGATCGCTCTTGTATTCCGGCTCGGCCTCGGTGCGCTGCTGAGCGATCCATGTCTTGCCCTCGGCCAAGCAATTCTCGGCGAGCTTGGCATCGGCCTTGATCGCTGCATCGAGCATCACCGTGCCGTCGATCGCCTTGGTCTTGACGGCGAAGTCGGGCTTCGGCTTCGCCGGCTCGGCGAGGGCGGGGGAGCCGATCGCCAGACAGGCCAGAATGACGAGCGGGTAAACACGGAAGTGAGATGAGAGCATATCGAGCCTAACCACAGTCACGAGGAGAAGGGTAAAGCGATTACGAATTGGCGGCGCCGATGCGCCGCTCGGCGAAGGAACGCAGAGGAGGGACATGATGATGGATAATGTCCCAGACGATCTCGACGTCGATCGCGTGGTAGGCATGACGCAGCCGATTGGCAAAGTCGGTCATCTTACGCCAGTCTATGTCGGTCGCCTCGTGCTTCAGCTCATCCGGGAGTTTGCGTGCTGCCTCGCAGACGATCTCCAGATAACGCTCGGCCGCCATACGGCGCACTTCGTCTTGCGAGAATTCATCGAAGCTGCGTCCCTCGACGAGGCTTAGGACACGAGACGTCGAGCGCAGAATGTCCAGGAGCCTGTCTTCCATCGAAGGGGGCATTCACAGCACCTCGACAAGATCGTCGGCCATTCGCTCCCTGATACGTGGAGTCAACTCGCTGGGCAGCATGACGTGTGTCGGGATGCCTGTAGCCGCTTCGCAGATGTCGCCGACATCAAGCGGCGTCTTCCAAGTCAGCTCGTAATCCGGCAGCACCTCCACCAGCACGTCCAGATCACTGTCGGGTCGCGCGTCACCGCGGGCACGCGAGCCGAACACATATAGCTTGGCCACGCCTTCGGCGCGCAATGCATCGCCCCTCTCGCGCAATCTGGCGAGGATGGTGTCCAGCGGCATGTCGATGACGGAGGTCATACCGTCATCCTACCACAGACGCCATATCTGTGCACGACACAGTTGCCGAGCGCCCGCGGAAGATGGCCGAACGCTCAGGCCAATTGTTTGAGGACGTGGTCGGGAATATGACCACACCGGCGTTAACCGCCGCATGCTGCATCTGGCGATCCAGTGTGGCGAGCGTCGCGCCCCTGTCACGAGCCAAGCTGAGATAGGCCGCGTCGTAGTACGTCAATCCGTAGTCCTGCGCGAAGCGCAACAGATCGGACATCTGTGCCGACCGAATTGGCGGTTCGATTTCGATGTCCAGCGTCGCCAAGTCGGAGAGCGCAGCGTCGACGTCGTGCGCCGCGATTCGCTTTCGTCTCAGGTTGGTCAGAAGAACGTTTCCGACTTCCATCGACCAGTGCGCCGGCACAATCACGGCTTCGCTCAAGATGGCCTCGCTCAGCTCTCGCGCGGAGAAGCCTGTCTCGTTGAGTAGCCAGGCGATCGTGATTGAAGCATCGAGAACAATCAAACACGACGCCCTTCGTTGATCCAGCTTTTGATCTCTTCGGGCGTCGCTTTCAGGTCGATCGCCGCCGCACGTTCGCGAATGCTGGCGATTGCTTGTCGGCGTTTCTCGATCTGCTCGGGCGTCAGCTCGAGGTGCCGCGACTGGGGCCCCTCCCGCACCAGCCGTGCCACCGCAACGCCGTTGCGAGTAAGCACAACGTCGTCGCCGCTCGACTCGATCTCAGCCACCAACGCTTCAAGCCGAGACTTTGCGTCGTCGATGGCAACATGCTTCATTGCAGCTACTCCGCCGCCTGGCTGGAATGGCCGAGCCGGGCGTTGAGCTTATGGATCAGCTCCTCGGCGGCGTCGGCGATTACGGTGCCGGGCGGGAAGATCGCCTCGGCGCCGGACTTGTACAGCGCATCGTAATCCTGCGGCGGGACCACGCCGCCGATGATGATCATGATGTCGTCGCGGCCCTGCTTCTTCAGCGCGGCCTTGAGTTCCGGCACCGCGGTGAGGTGCGCGGCGGCCAGCGACGATACGCCGAGAATGTGGACGTCGTTCTCCACCGCCTGCCGCGCCGCTTCCTCCGGCGTCGCGAACAGCGGCCCGATATCGACGTCGAAGCCGATGTCTGCGAACGCCGAGGCGATCACCTTCTGGCCGCGGTCATGGCCGTCCTGGCCGATCTTGGCGACCAGGATGCGCGGGCGACGGCCCTCGGCGTCCTCGAACGCGTCGATCAGCGCCTGCACCTTCTCCATCCGGTCCGCCATCGATGCGACCTCCCGCTTGTAGACGCCGGTGATCGACTTGATCTCGGCGCGATGCCGGCCATAGACCTTCTCCAGCGCGTCGGAGATTTCGCCGACGGTGGCCTTCTTGCGCGCGGCGTCGATTGCCAGCGCCAACAGGTTGCCGTTGCCTTCCGAAGCCGAGCGGGTCAGCGCCGCCAACGCGGCGTCGACGTCGGCCTGGACGCGTTCCTTCTTCAACCGGCCGAGCTTGTCGATCTGCAGCCGGCGCACGGTCGAATTGTCGACCTTGAGCACGTCGATCGGAGCCTCGTCGGTCGGCTTGTACTTGTTGACGCCGATCACCGACTGCCGGCCGGTGTCGATCCGCGCCTGGGTCTTGGCGGCGGCTTCCTCGATGCGCAGCTTCGGAACGCCGGCTTCGATCGCCTTGGCCATGCCGCCGAGCGCTTCGACTTCCTGGATGTGAGCCCAGGCCTTGACCGCGATGTCGTGGGTCAGCCGCTCGACGTAGTACGAGCCGCCCCACGGATCGATGATCCTTGTGGTGCCGCTCTCCTGCTGCAAGAACAACTGCGTATTCCGCGCAATTCTGGCGGAGAAGTCGGTCGGCAGCGCCAGAGCCTCGTCGAGCGCGTTGGTGTGCAGAGACTGGGTGTGGCCCTGGGTGGCGGCCATCGCCTCGATCGTGGTGCGCGGGACGTTGTTGAACACGTCTTGCGCGGTGAGCGACCAGCCCGAGGTCTGGCAGTGGGTGCGCAAGCTCAGCGACTTCTGCTGCTTCGGATCGAACTGCGTCAACAGCTTGGCCCACAGCAGGCGTGCGGCGCGCATCTTGGCGACTTCCATGAAGAAGTTCATGCCGATTGCCCAGAAGAACGACAGCCGCGGCGCGAATTTGTCGACGTCGAGGCCTGCCGCGATGCCGGCGCGGACGTATTCGACGCCGTCGGCGAGCGTGTAGGCGAGCTCGAGATCCTGCGTCGCACCGGCTTCCTGCATGTGGTAGCCGGAGATCGAGATCGAGTTGAACTTCGGCATCTTCTGCGAGGTGTAGGCGAAGATGTCGGAGATGATCCGCATCGAGGGCACCGGCGGATAGATGTAGGTGTTGCGCACCATGAATTCTTTCAGAATGTCGTTCTGAATGGTGCCCGACAGCTTCTCCGGAGAGACGCCCTGTTCCTCGGCGGCGGCGACGTACAGCGCCAGGATCGGCAGCACCGCGCCGTTCATGGTCATCGACACGCTCATCTGGTCGAGCGGGATGCCGGCGAACAGCGTGCGCATGTCGTAGATGCTGTCGATCGCCACGCCGGCCATGCCGACGTCGCCGGCGACGCGCGGATGATCGCTGTCGTAGCCGCGGTGTGTGGCGAGGTCGAACGCCACCGACAGACCCTTCTGACCGGCGGCGAGGTTGCGGCGATAGAATGCGTTGGAATCTTCCGCGGTCGAGAAGCCTGCATATTGCCGGATCGTCCACGGCTGGTTGACGTACATGGTCGGGTAGGGGCCGCGCAGGAACGGCGCGACGCCCGGCCAGGTGTCGAGGAAATCAATGCCGGCGACATCCGCCTCGGAGTAGCCCGGCTTGACCAGGATGCCTTCGGGCGTCAGCCACGGCTGGGCCTCACCTGCAGGCGCAGGGGCGGCGGTGGGCCGGAACGCGATCTCGGCGAAGTTCGGAATCTTGCTCATTTTTATCTGATCTCACTACAGCCCATCCTAGCACGGCTGCCGTTTTTCGTCATTTCGTCGGGTTAATCGTGGTCCGGCTGCTGATAGCTGAACACTTGCGCCATCCTGTCGGGTCCGTAGTTCTGCGCCGTGGTCTTGCCCGGCAGGTTCGCGATGGTGCCGGTCCAGCCGAGCCGGGCCTCAATGCCGTACTGCAGGGTCGGGACCACCCGATCCGGCCGGTCGAAGGTTCCGGTCATGATCTCGATGCTGTCGCAGAAGAGTAGCCGATAGCCCAGCGGGGTGCCGCAATCCTTACAGAAGTCGCGCTCGGCGACCGAGGAGGAGCGGAACGACGCTGGCTTGCCGCGGGTCCAGGCAAAGCTGTCCTTGGCGACTTCGGCCATCGAGGCGAACGGACCGCCAGTCGCCTTCTGGCACATCCGGCAATGGCACAGCGCGGTGCGCAGCGGCGGCGCCGACAGCGCGTAGCGGATCGCGCCGCACTGGCAGCCGCCGGAGAGCACCGCTTTGCCGGTCCCGGTCATGCCGCTTCGATGCCCTTCCAGGCGTCGCTCAGCGTCGCCAGCGCGTCGCCGCCGGCGAACACGAACTCCTGCACGCCGGCCTCGCGCAAAGCGGCCTCCTGCTCGCCGGGGCGGCCGGCCAGATAGATCTGCTTCGCGCCAGCAGCGGCTAGGGCCTGGGCGGCCGGAGCCGCATAGGCCGGATAGGCCTTGTCGGACGAGCACAGGCAGGCGAACGCCGCGCCGGACGCCTTGAAGGCTTCGGCGAGTGCCGCCGGATCAGCGAAGCCTTCGCTGTCGATCGCCTCGATGCCGCCGGTCTCGAAGAAGCTCTTGGCGAAGGTCGCGCGGGCGGTGAAGTCGGCCGGCGTGCCGAGGTTGGCGAGGAACACCTTGGGCCGCGACGCCTTGGCGGCGAGCACCGCGTCGGACTTGTCGCGCAGCGCCTCGAACGGCGTGGCAAGACGGATCGGCCCCAGCGCCGCGAAGCTGATCCTGGGCTCGTCGGCCGGTGGCACCGCGGCCGGCTGGACGTCCAGCACCTTGGCCTGGGCTTCGTGCAGGTTCGGAAACTCGGAGGCGCCGGTCAGCACGTCGCGGCGCTTGGCGATCGCCTTGTCACGGACACTGCGGGTCGCCGCGACCTTCGGCTGGATCAGGCCGGCCCGCAGCGCGGCGAGCGCGCCGCCGGCGCGCTCGATCTCCTGGAACTGGGCCCAGGCGGCGTCGCACAGCTCCTTGGTCAGCGCTTCGATGCCGCCGGCGCCGGCGGCCGGATCGGCGACCTTGTCGAGGTTGGACTCTTCCAGCAGGACGAGCTGGGTGTTGCGGGCGACGCGGCGCGCGAAGCTGTCCGGCAGGCCGAGCGCCAGCGTGTGCGGCAGCACCTGCACCGAATTGGCACCGCCGAGCGAGGCGGCGAAAGTCGCCATCGTGGCGCGCAGCATGTTCACGTAAGGATCGCGCTGGGTCAGCATTCGCCACGCGGTCTCGGCGGCGACGAACAGCGGCTTGGGCGCGAGGCCGCAGGCCTGTTCGACCTGCGCCCAGAGCAGCCGCAGCGCGCGGAACTTGGACAGCGTCAGGAACTGATCGGCGTCCGCCGACAGCCGGGCATAGATCATGCCGCGGGCTGCCTCGAGCGACACGCCGGCGGTCTCCAGCGCCCGCAGATAGGCGACGCTGCAGCCGAGCACATAGGCCAGCTCCTGCGCCTCAGAGCCGCCGGCATCGTGGATGACGCGGCCGTCGGCGACCAGGAACGGACCGTTGAAGCCGGCGCCGGCGAGGCCGGTGGCGACTTGGCCGATGCCCTTGGCGATCTCGCTCCATTCGGTGGCGCTCGATCCCTGCACGGCGCGCGCGCCGAGCGGATCGATGCCGAAGCGGATGTCGCAGGCGGCCGGATTGGTGCCGCGGCTCTTGATCAGGTCGGCGAGGTGGCGGACCACGTCGCAGGACTGCGGCGGAAATTGCAGTTCGACCGCGATGCCGGCGTCGAGATGCACGCTCTCCAGCGCTTGCGCGATCGCCTCCTGCGTGGCCGGCAGACCGAAGCCGCGCGCGCCGACGCTGCCTGCGAATACCAGCGTCAGGCCGGTGGCGCCGTTTTCGAGATCCTGCAGAGCCAGCTTGTTGGCTTCCTTCGGCTCCGGGTGATCGACCCGCTGCATGATCCGCCACGGCGCCGCGGGAGCGCGGCCGGCGATCGGCGCGGCGTCGCGCGCCCGCACATAGATCGGATCGATCTGGATGCCGTCGGAGCTCTTGCTGATCAGCTTCTCGAACGGCGCGCCCTTCAGAACGCCGTCGACCAGCTTGCGCCAATCTTCATAGCCGGCCGGGGCGAAATCGGCGGCGAGCCGCAGCTCTTGATTTGCAGAAGACATCGGTGAAATCGAACTCCCAGAATACCGGAACGTGATTTGGCCGGAAAATGCCACGTGCGGCCGGCGATGCCAAACAGTTGTTTGAGGCAATAAGGACGAGATCGGCCGCTGCTGCGGTGCGGCAACCGTGTTGCGGGATATTCCTATAAAGCGGCGGCTCAGCCGCGATCTGGCAGCCGCTCGATGCCGGCGGTCGACAGCCCGGCGAGGGCGTCTTTCAGCGAGCGACCGGCGATCATCTGATCCGGCACGATGTCGAGCAGCGGCACCAGCACGAAGGCGCGCTCGAACAGCCGCGGATGCGGCAGCGTCAGGTCCGGTCGATTGATCACGGCGTCGTCGTAGGCGAGAAGGTCGAGATCGAGCGTGCGCGGGCCCCAGCGCCGTTCGCTGGCGCGGTCGCGGCCGAAGCGTTTCTCGATCTTATGCAGCACCTGCAGCAACGACAGCGGATCCAGACGGCATTCGATCTCGATGCAGGCATTGACGAAGCGGTCCTGCTGCTCGTCGCCCCAAGGCGGCGTCGCGTAGTCCGGGGAGCGCGCGATCAGTTCGGCCTGGGTCATGCCGCAGATGTTGGCGATCGCCTTGTCGAACGTGGCGCGAACGTCGCCGACATTGCCGCCGAGCGCGATCAGGGCGCGCGGCATCTCAGCTCCGCCTGCGGGTGATGATCACGCCGACGTCGTCGAAGATCGCCGGGATCGGCGCGTGCGGTTTGTGCACCGTCACTTTCACCGCGGCAATCTTGTCGAAGCTCGTCAGGATCGCATCGGCCACCGCGCCGGCGGCGCGCTCCAGCAGCCGGTAGTTGGCGTCCTTGAACGCGGCGGTGGTACACGCCACCACATTGGAATACGACACCGTGTCGGACAGTTTGTCGGTGCGCGAGGATTCGGACAGATCCGCGGTGAGTTCGAGATCGATCACGAAGCGCTGGCCGACTTCGGTCTCGTGATCCATCACGCCGTGGCGGGCGTGCAGCACGAGGCCGGTAATGAAGATGGTGTCGTTCATCGGCTGTCCCTGATGGCGTGGGCGACTTTGAGCGCCTGCGAGGTCGCGGCGACGTCGTGCGCGCGAATGATCCTGGCGCCGTTCTCGACGGCGATCAGATGTGCGGCGAGCGAGCCGCCGATCCGCTGCTTCGGTTCGCTCGGCACCACCGTACTAATGAAGCGCTTGCGCGAGGCGCCGATCAGCAGCGGCCGGCCGAACGCCGCGAATTCGCGCAGCCGAGCCAGCGTGATCATGCTCTGCTGCGGCGTTTTGCCGAAGCCGATGCCGGGATCGAGCACGATCAGTTCCTCGGCGATGCCGGCCTTCGCAGCGATCGTCAGCGAGTGTTCAAAGAATGCATTGATGTCGGCGACGATGTCGATTGCCGGGTCGGCGGCGTCGCGGTTGTGCATCACGATCACCGGCGCGCCGCGCGCAGCGATCACGCCGGCCATCTCGGAATCGCGCTGCAACCCCCAGACGTCGTTGGCGATCGCCGCACCGTGGTCGAGCGCCCACGCGGCGACCTCGGCCTTCATGGTGTCGATCGACACCGGCGTGCCGAGCGCCACCACCGCCTCCAGCACTGGCTGGAGCCGCCGCAGCTCCTCGGCCGCCGGCACCGGCTGCGAGCCGTAGGGACGGGTGGATTCCGCGCCGATGTCGATGATCTCGGCGCCATCTGCGATCATCTCGGCCG
The DNA here is from genome assembly GCF_010906995.1 of Rhodopseudomonas sp. WA056. NCBI lineage: Bacteria > Pseudomonadati > Pseudomonadota > Alphaproteobacteria > Hyphomicrobiales > Nitrobacteraceae > Rhodopseudomonas > Rhodopseudomonas sp. WA056. Next base: position 28,413 of record NZ_QPFS01000035.1, read on the forward strand.
CATGGGCCCGCGCCTGCTCGGGTGCGAGATAATCGCCGCCGTCCGAGAACGAATCCGGCGTGACGTTGAGAATGCCCATCACCGCCGCGGCGGGACGCGCCAGCAGCTCGCGCAACTGCGGCGTCTCGGTCGGAGCGGCGGGCGATGCGGGCAGCGACGGGGAAGCGATCATACGCCAGCGCTTTGCGCGGTCTGCCAAAGCCTGTCAAGCGGCGGTCTGCGCCGGCGCGCCGGACCTCAGTAGGTGATTTTCAATGGCAGCTTGCGAGCCTGTTCGATCAGTTGACCGACCTCCTTCTCGGAGGGCAGAGAGCGCACCAGTTTGCGCTTGAGATTGGCCTCTTTCATGTTCTGCGCCAGCCGCGCCGGATTGCGGTGGGTGAACTCGCGCAGCGTCGAGACCCCGGCAGCGCGCAGCAGGTCGGCCTTGGCCTTGCCGAGGCCGGGCACGCGCATGCAATCGGCGAGGTTGGCCCATTGCAGCAATTGCTGCTCGGTGAGGCCGGTCTTCGCGGCCAGCGCCTTGCGCCCCTTCACGGTCCGGGCGGCTTCGAGCAGCGCTTCGGTGGTGCGAATTCCTACCGATTTCAATTTGCTCGCGGCCACCTCGGTGATGCCGTCGAGCTGGGAAATTGGATATGTCATGGCACTCGATACGAATGTTCAGGTGAATTGGCGGAGGCCGGGCGTGCCATCCACGATGGCGGCCATCTGCTCCGCGCCGATCTTGTCGCGGCCGACCTTGAACAGCTCGCGGGCAATCGTCTTGATGTCGGAGATGCTGAGACCGAGTCCGAGCAGCTTCGTTCCCATCGCCATCACGCCGCTTCCGCCGATCAGACGGCTCAGCCCGCTGCGCGAGGAGCCCGCCGCTTCGATTGCAGCCTCAGCGCCCGGAATGCTGTCGATCAGGGCCTGGACCGGCTGCTGCGGACCTTCATTGCGGAGAAAGGCGAGAATGATGCCGATGGTCTTGCCGGCAACAGATTTGTCCAGACCGGCCTTGTCGGCCAGCCTTTCAATCAACTCGTCCATCACGCCCCCGCCACGCCGGCTCTTAGCACCGGTCCATGTTCTCAAATCATCCTGATCCGCTCTGCCACGAAACACAAGCGACCCCCGTGTTGGTGGCAGTCGTTTCGAATGATTCGTCCCGCCAGTGTTGCAACATTGCAAAAGTGCGGTCGCGAGATACGCTTTCGCACCGGCGGCAATCCACGCATCCGAGGTTGTTGCCCGCGATAGGATGAATATTGCGACAACGTCTCGCCGCGATCGTCGTTGAATGGTTCCATTGTGATAGGCAGGATGCGTGTTGCGCCAGGCGACCGATCGCCGGTGAGATTGTTCTGAAGCGGAGGAAACGACCAGATGGCGGCGACCGGCATCGTTAGCGGTGATACCGAGGACAAGATTTTTATCGGTAGAGGGGAGCAGCCGGCCTGGTTGACGCTGGGACTCGCCAATCGCCACGGCCTGGTCACCGGCGCTACCGGCACCGGCAAAACCGTATCGCTGCAGGTGATGGCCGAAGGCTTTGCGCGCGCCGGCGTGCCGGTGTTCGCCGCCGATATCAAAGGCGACCTGTCGGGCATCGCCGAAGTCGGCGAAGCCAAGGACTTCATTCTGAAGCGCGCCCAGGAGATCGGGCTGAAATTCCAGCCCGACCAGTTCACCTCGGTGTTCTGGGACGTGTTCGGCGAGCAGGGCCATCCGGTGCGCGCCACCGTTTCCGAGATGGGACCGCTGCTGCTGTCGCGGATGCTCGATCTCAACGACGTGCAGGAGGGGGTGCTCAACGTCGCGTTCCGTGTCGCCGACGACATGGGCCTTCCGCTGATGGACATGAAGGATCTGCGCGCGATGCTCGATGCGATCGCGCCGATCGCCCAGAAGGTCGCGGAAAACGGCGACGTCAATGCCGATATCCGCCAGGCCGCGCAGTCGCTCGGCAACGTCACCAAGCAGACCGTCGGCACCATCCAGCGTCAGCTTCTGGTCCTGGAAAATCAGGGCGGCGAGAAATTCTTCGGCGAGCCGGCGCTGCAGCTCAAGGATTTCATCCGCACCGACAGCCAGGGCCGCGGCCTCGTCAATATTCTCGTGGCCGACAAGCTGATGTCCAGCCCGCGGCTGTACGCGACTTTCCTGCTGTGGATGCTGTCGGAGCTGTTCGAGGAGCTGCCGGAGCTCGGCGATCCCGACAAGCCCAAGCTGGTGTTCTTCTTCGACGAGGCGCATCTCTTGTTCAACGACGCGCCGAAGCCGTTGATGGACAAAATTGAACAGGTGGTGCGGCTGATCCGCTCCAAGGGCGTCGGCGTGTACTTCATCACCCAGAACCCGATCGACGTGCCGGACCGGGTGCTGGCGCAGCTCGGCAACCGGGTGCAGCACGCGCTGCGCGCGTTCACGCCGCGCGACCAGAAGGCGGTGGCGGCGGCGGCCGACACCTTCCGGCCGAACCCAAAGCTCGATACCGCCAAGGCGATCACCGAGCTCGGCAAGGGCGAAGCGCTGGTGTCGTTCCTCGAAGGCAACGGCACGCCGGCGATGGTCGAGCGCGTGCTGGTGCGGCCGCCGGCGGCGCGGATCGGACCGATCACGCCGGAGGAGCGCAAGGCGATCATCGCCGCGAGCCCGGTGCGGGGCAAATACGATACCGCGATCGATTCCGAATCCGCCTACGAGATGCTGCGTGCGCGGATCGAAGGCAAATCCGGCGACGCCGACGCGGAGCCGGGTGGTGGCGGCATCCTCGGTCAGCTCGGCGGGCTGTTCTCGACCGTGTTCGGCACCAACACGCCGCGCGGCAAGCTCACCACCGGCCAGGTGGTGGCGCGCAACGTCGCCCGCACCGTCGCCACCACGGTGGTCGGCGGCGTCGCAGCCGAGCTCGGCAAGAAGGTCGGCGGATCGCTCGGCAGTTCGGTCGGACGCTCGATCGTGCGTGGCACGCTCGGCGGCATGCTGCGGCGGTGAGGCGTTTGCGGTTTGGACACAGGCGCGTGGCAGCATGGTTCGAGACGGCGCTGCGCGCCTCCTCACCATGAGGCTGTGCGAGATCGCCTTTGTTCGCTCTTTGCGACATGTCGCAGCTTCCTCATCCTGAGGAGCGGCCGTTAGGCCGCGTCTCGAAGGATGAGGGCCGCGGCATCGGACACATCTAAAGAAGGAAGACATCATGTCCGCCAGCTCTCACGTTCAAACGGTGCTCGCCCGCGCCGATGCCGATTTCGACGCCGCCTTGCAGCGGCTGTTCGCGCTGCTGCGGATCAAGTCGATCTCGGCCGATCCGGCGTTCGCGGCGGACTGCAAGGCGGCGGCCGAGCATCTCTGCGCCGACATCGCCTCGATCGGGTTCGATGCCGAGGTAAGGCCGACCGCTGGCCATCCCGCGATCGTCGCGAAGGCCAAGGGCAATACCGGCAAGCGGCCGCACGCGCTGTTCTACGGCCATTACGACGTGCAGCCGGTCGATCCGCTCGAGCTGTGGCACCGTCCGCCGTTCGAGCCGGTGATCGCCGACCATGCCGACGGCCGCAAGATCATCGTGGCGCGCGGCGCGCAGGACGACAAAGGCCAGCTCTCGACTTTCATCGAAGCCTGCCGCGCCTGGAAGAACGTCACCGGCGACTTGCCGATCGACCTCACTATCGTGATCGAGGGGGAGGAGGAGGTCGGCTCCAAGACTTTCGTGCCGTTCCTCGACGCCAACAAGAACGATCTCGCTGCCGACTTCGCGCTGGTCTGCGACACCGGGATGTGGGACCGGCACACGCCGGCGATCACCACCTCGCTGCGCGGCCTCGTCTATGAAGAGGTGAAGATCAAGGCGGCGAACCGCGATCTGCACTCCGGCGTCTATGGCGGCGGCGCGCAGAATCCGATCCGGGTGCTGACGCGCATTCTCGGCGGTCTGCACGACGAGCACGGCCGCATCACCATTCCGGGGTTCTACGACGGCGTGAAGGATCTGCCGCCGGAAATCCTGGCGCAGTGGAAGGGGCTGAACCTGACCGCCGAGAGCTTCCTCGGTCCGATCGGGCTGTCGATCCCCGCCGGCGAAGACGATCGTCTGCTGATCGAGCAACTGATCTCGCGGCCGACCTGCGACATCAACGGCATCGTCGGCGGTTACACCGGCGAGGGCTCGAAGACAGTCATCGCCGCGGAGGCTTCGGCCAAGGTGTCGTTCCGGATCGTCGAGGGGCAGGACCCGAACAAGATCCGCGATGCGTTCCGCGCCTACGTCACCGCGCGGCTGCCGGGCGACTGCCGCGCCGAATTCCTCGATCACTCCAACGGAGCGGCAATCGCGCTGCCGTGGGACATGAAGCCGCTCACTGCGGCGAGGTCTGCGCTGACCGAGGAGTGGGGCAAGGATGCGGTGCTGATCGGCTCCGGCGCCTCGATCCCGATCGTCGCCGATTTCAAGCGCACGCTCGGTCTCGACTCGGTGTTGATCGGCTTCGGACTGGACGACGACAACATCCATTCGCCGAACGAAAAATACGACCTGACCAGTTTCCAGAAGGGCATTCGCTCCTGGGTGCGGATTCTCGGCGCGCTGGACGATGCGTCGCGGTGAAATAGCACCGCGTCATAACGTCACCTCGTTTCGCGCGAGCCTTTCGCAGGTCCGCGCCGACGCCGTGCAAAATCAGAATCGTTCTAGCTCGTGACGCGACGCTGTCAGCGGTCGCGTCGCTCCGTGCGAACGCTTGCTCGGTCGAGCTTTTCTGTCATGACCGGTGCACCGATCAGTCTTCAGTCGTGCAACAGGGCCACAGACGGAACAATAGAGGTCTTCTAAATCGCCCTGGAGGGTTACTGATCGGCGTATACTAATTCTAAATCGCACTACGTTGCCTCACTATTCCGCATCTCCTACCCCGGCACCGATCACGTGAACTGGGGGCGTCGAGTGAGCAACTTCAAGAGCAACAAGAATCGTCTGTACTTGGGCGTCGCTGCGGGCGTCGTCACGGCCACTGTGGCGAGCCTGGGTGCGTCGCCGGTGCGGGCGCAGGAAGCCGAGCGGCGCGTGCTGCCGCCGGTCTCGGTCGATGCACCGCAGCAGCGCACGCGTGCCGCCACACGCACCGCGCAGCCGCGCGCCACGCCGCAGCGCGCCGCGCGGGTAGCGCCGCGCCGCGCCGCCGAGCCGCCACCGCCTCCGGCCGCGCCGCCGACCACGATGGGCTCGACCCGCACCATCGGCGCCCCGGCGCCGGCCTATGCGGGCGGCCAGGTGGCGCAGGGCGGCACGCTCGGCCTGCTCGGCTCGACCAGCGTGATGAACACGCCGTTCTCGACCGTGAACTACACCTCGCAACTGATCGAGAACCAGCAGGCCCGCACCGCGGCCGACACGCTGATCAACGATTCCTCGGTGCGGTTGTCGACGGGGCCGAACGGTTTTGACGACACGTTCCAGATCCGCGGCTTCCAGGTTAATGCGACGGATATCGGCCTCAACGGTCTGTACGGCCTGGTCTCGTCGAGCCGTGTGCCGGCACAAATCATCGAGCGCATCGAACTGCTCAAGGGTCCCGGCGCGCTGATCAACGGCATCGCGCCCAGCGGCAGCATCGGCGGCGCCGTCAACATCGTCACCAAGCGCGCCACCGAGGTGCCGTTCGCGCGGATCACACCGTTCTTCATGAGCGCCGGAAACTATGGCGTTCAGCTCGACTCGAGCCAGCGGTTCGGCGCCAACAAGGAATGGGGTGTCCGCTTCAACGGCGTCGCGCGTAACGGCGAAGCCACGGTCGACGGTGGCAATTGGCGAAGCGGCGTCGCGGCACTGTCGGTCGACTATAGGAGCGATCGGCTGCGCTGGACGCTGGACGCCATCACCCAGAACGACGACACCAAGAACTTCCGCCCGCAGATGACCATCCAGACCGGGGTCCCGTTCATTCCCGCGCCGCCGGACGCGCGCAGTAACTGGTACCCCGGAACGGTGCTGAACCAGCGGGATCACACCATCGCGTCGGGGCTAGAATACGACATCACCGATTGGCTGACCGCTTATGCCGGCCTCGGTTATCGGCAGGGCGAAAACTACCAGACCTTCCCGGATTCACGGGTCTCCGGCTATACCGGTGGCATCGATCAGTTCGGCAATTTCCGGCTGATCAACGCTTACTACGACTCCTACACCCAGACGGTCAGCGGCAATGCCGGCGTACGGGCCAAGTTCAACACCGGCTTCATCGGCCACTCGGTCAACGTCGCCTACACCGGCTTCAATCAGGAAGCCGGCAACGCCTATGTGGCCAACTCCGCGGCGCAGTCGGTGCCGTCGAACATCTACAATCCGTCGCCGCTGCCGTTCGTCACGGGTGCGCGCAACGCTCCGCAGAAGTCGTCTGATACGACGCTGACCAGCGTTGCGATTGCCGACACGATTTCGTTCCTGAACGACACGGTGCTGTTGACGCTCGGCGCTCGCCAGCAGAACGTGAAGGTGGACAGCTTCAACACCACCACCGGGGCGCTGACCAGCGGCTACGATGCCAGCGCCACGACGCCGCTCGCCGGCATCGTGATCAAACCGTGGCACAACGTGTCGCTGTACGCCAACTATGCAGAAGGCCTGACGCGCGGCACCATTGTCGGTGCGGGTTACGCCAACACCGGCGCAGTGCTGGCGCCCTACAAATCCAAGCAGCAGGAAGCCGGCATCAAGGTCGATTGGGGCACGATCACCACTACCGCGGCGGTGTTCCAGATCACGCGGCCGAATTCGATCCGCAACGCGGCCAACGAACTCGCCTATGACGGCGAGCAGCGCAACCGCGGCGTCGAGCTGTCGGTGTACGGCCTACTGATGCCCGGCTTGCGCGGCATGGCCAGCGCGACTTTCCTGAAGCCCGAGCTGACCAATCCGAGCAATCCGCTGGAGCGCGGCAACGATGCGGCCGGCGTACCTGATACGACCGTTTCCGCCGGCCTCGACTGGGACACGCCTTGGGTGCGCGGGCTCGCGCTCAACGGCCGGGTGATCTACACCTCGGGCTCGTATCTGACGAGCGCCAACCTGCCGACGCAGCGCTTCCCGGACTGGACGCGGCTCGACATCGGCGCGCGCTACACCACGACCGCGATCACCGGCAAGCCGGTCACCTTCCGTGCCAGCGTCGAAAACGTCACCGGCGAAAACTACTGGCTGACCACCGGCACCTTCGTCACCGTCGGCGCGCCGCGGACTTACTTGTTGTCCGCTGCATTCGATTTCTGATCGCGCACGCGATTCGATAGGCACCGTGCCCGGCCTTGTGCCGGGCACCCATGTTTCGAAACGAGGTGATCGGAATGAAGAAGCTCTCTCTCGCAATGCTCGCAACGCTCGGCGCGATGACCTCCGCACAGGCGCACCAGATCTGGATCGAGCAGGCGGACGGCGGCGCCGTGGTGCGGTTCGGCGAGTTCGGCGAAAACCTGCGCGAAGTCTCGCCCGGACTGCTCGACAAGTTCTCCAAGGTGACGGCGACGCTGCTGTCGGCCATGGGCGAGCAGAAGGCCGAGGCGAGCAAGATCGCGAGCGGCTTCAAGCTGCCGTTCGCCGCGGCCGCCGGCGATAGCATCGTCGTCGAAGACGCCGGCTATCCGCTGTATACCTGGAAGCAGCAGGACAAGGAGGTGCGAAACTGGTTCTATCCCGCCGCGCGGCTGATCACCGGCTTCGCCGCGCAGCAGCCGAAGCTGCCGCTCGATCTGGTGCCGACCGGGCAGCCGGGCCAGTTCAAGCTGGTGTTCAAGGACCAGCCGAAGCCGAAGATCAAGGTGACGCTGGCGACGCAGTCGGGCTGGGCCAAGGAAGCGCACACCGATGCGCAGGGGCTCGTCACCTTCGATATGCCGTGGCAGGGCGTCTACGTCGCCGAAGTCAGCATGAACGACAAGACCGCGGGCGAGCGTGCCGGCCCCAACGGCGCCGAGCCGTATGATGCGGTGAGCTACGCCACCACCGTCACTTACGAGAAGGCCGACGGACTGCCGCCGCTTCCCGCCGGCCCACCGGCGCCCCCGTCCGCCCCGCGCAAATGACCGCGCGGGCGCACCGCATCCGGTCGATCGGTGCGCTGACGTCGCGCATCGTCGCGGCGCTGGTCGGCGGCTACGCGCTGGCTGCGCTTTGCAGCGTCGCGGTGCTGGCGCTGCCGATCAGCAAGCCGCAGGCGGTTCTCACCGGCCAGCTCGCGAGCTTCGCGATCTGTGCCGGGGTCGTGATCTGGGCGTTCGCGGCGCGTAGCGCGCTGACAGCATGGATCGGCCTTGCGCTCGTCGCCGCGGTGCTGGGGCCGCTGGCGTGGTCGGCGTCCTGATGAGGTTGATGAGGTGCGAGGCGTGACGATGCCGCATGATCAGCGTGCCGCCAGTCGCGGCATCCGGCAAAGCATGTCCGGCCTGCATACCTGGTCCGGGCTGCTGCTCGGCTGGGTGCTGTATGCGATGTTTCTCACCGGAACGGTGTCGTTCTTCAGAGAGGAACTGTCGCAGTGGATGCGGCCGGAGCAGCCCCGACTGGTGCAGGCTCTCGATCCGGCGCGCGTGGCGCAGCGCGTCGCCGACGAGATCGGCCGGATCGCGCCGGGCGCGACGCAGTGGAGCATGAAGCTTCCCGACGGACGCAGCAACACCGTCTATGCATTCTGGCGGCTTCCCGGCGGTCAGGGTGCGCGCGCGTTCGGCGAAGGCCACTTCGATCCGGTGACCGGCCATCGCATCGAGGCCCGGGGCACGCTCGGCGGCGATTTCTTCTATCGCTTTCATTTCCAGTTCTACTACATGTCGCCGTTCTGGGGACGGCTGCTCGCCGGTCTCGCAGCGATGTCGATGCTGGTGGCGATCGTCGCCGGCGTGATCACCCACAAGAAGATCTTCACCGACTTCTTCACCTTCCGCTGGGGCAAGGGACAGCGCGCGTGGCTCGACGCCCACAACGCGCTGTCGGTGTTCGGTCTGCCGTTCCACGTGATGATCACCTACACCGGGTTGGTGACGCTGATGGCGCTGTACGTGCCGTGGGGTGAACGCGCCGCCATCAAGACGCCCGCCGAACGCCAGCAACTCGCCGCCGAACTGAACGCCTTCATCCAGGCCGGCAAGCCGAGCGGCGAGAAGGTGCAGCCGGGGTCGATCGAGGCGATGGTCCGGCAGGCGCAGCAGCGCTGGGGGACGACCGATGTGGGGCGCGTCAACGCCGCCAATCCGGGCGACGCGACCGCCCGCATCGCGGTGACCCGCGGCGATGCCGGGCGCGTATCGATGAGTCCCGAATACATCGAATTCGACGGCGTCACCGGGAAGCTGCTCGCCGTGCACGACCATGTCGGCGCGGCGGCGGAAACCCGCGGCGTGATGTACGCGCTGCATCTCGGCCGCTTCAGCGATCTGGAGACGCGCTGGCTGTATTTCCTCGCCAGCCTGATGGGCACCGCGATGGTCGGCACCGGGCTGGTGATGTGGACGGTGAAGCGGCGGCAGAAGCTACCCGATCCGGAGCGACCGCATGTCGGCTTTCGCCTGGTCGAGCGGCTGAACATCGCCGGCATTGCCGGACTGTCGGTCGCCATGACGGCGTTGCTGTGGGCGAACCGGCTGCTACCTGTTCAGATGCAGGAGCGGGCGTTCTGGGAGGTCCATCTGTTCTTCATCGTCTGGGGGCTGACGCTGCTGCATGCGCTGCTGCGGCCGGCCAAAGCGGCGTGGGTCGAGCAGCTCTGGGCGGCGGCTGCGCTGTTGGCGCTGATCCCGGTGCTGAATGCCGCGACCACGCAGCGCCCGCTGTGGCACAGCCTCGCTGTCGGCGACTGGGTGTTCGCCGGCACCGATCTGATGTGCCTGGCGCTCGCGCTGCTGCATGCGGTGCTGGCGATCCGCACCGCGCGGCACGGCGCACAGCTACGTCCGAAGGGGCGTTCGGCGAAGCGGGGAGAGATGCCGGCGATGTCGGGCGAGGCCGCGACATGAGTCACGTTCTGGCGCAGGTATTTTGCCTGGCGGGTTTCACGGCCCTGGCGTTCGGGCTGCGCCGGCCGCAGCACGATGTCCTGCATCGTTCGCTGCGCCGGCCGGTGGTGTTTGCGCTACGCGCTGTCGGCACCTGCGCGTTGGCGATCGCACTTGCGGTGCTGGTCGGTGTGTCCGGTTGGGGCTTCGGCCTGGTCAAGTTCAGCGGCCACACCACACTGGCCGCTGCCCTGGTGTACTGCGCGCTGATCGGCTGCGGCCGCAGGGCCGCCGCCAGAGTGCGCTGCTAGATGTGGAGCCTCAAGAGGTTGTTCTCGGAGAGTCCGAGTCTGCTGATTGGCGGCTGTGATTTTATGCCGCCATGGGGCCGATGCCAATTGTATCGGTGCAGCCAGATTGGGAGTTCGTCAGCTCGGCGGTCGGATGAGGGATAGGCCTGCGCGTAAGCCCATTCTCTCAGAGCGCTTTGAATGAAGCGCTCGGCTTTGCCGTTGGTTTTAGGTGTGTATGGCCTGGTGCGGATATGCTTGAGCCCGAGAGCGTGGCAGGCGTTTC
>NZ_QPFS01000036.1:0-38721 GCF_010906995.1 Rhodopseudomonas sp. WA056
GCACAAGGTGCTGAGGATCGACAGCCGGTCGCGGGTCGAGGTGACGCGGCAGCCGCCCGCGCGCGGCGACGGCAGCCAGCCCTGGGAGCCGGTGCGCGATGCCGCGCTCACCAGCCGGAGCCTCGGCGCGTCCTCGCCGGTCGGCTACGTGTTTTCCAGCCCGCTGGTGCCGATCCTGCCGGCGGTGACGCGCTATGCGGCGCACAGCTTTCCCCCTGGTCGCGGCGTGCTCGCCGGCGCCGCCGAACTGATGCGGCGGATCCGCACCGAATTCCGCTACGATCCCAAGGCGACGGTGATCTCAACCCCGCTGGCCGAAGTGTTCGAGAAGCGCCACGGTGTCTGCCAGGACTTCGCCCATGTGATGATCGCCGGCCTGCGCGGTCTTGGGCTGCCGGCCGCCTATGTCAGCGGTTATTTGCGGACCTATCCGCCCGAGGGGCAGGAGCGGCTGCAGGGCGCCGACGCCACCCACGCCTGGGTCTCGGTGTGGTGCGGCAACGAACTCGGCTGGATCGGGTTCGATCCGACCAACGACCTGCTGGTCGGCACCGATCATATCGTCCTGGCGGTCGGCAGGGATTTCTCGGACGTCTCGCCGGTGGATGGCGTGATCGTCGGCTCGCGCCGGCAGAAGCTCTCGGTTGCGGTGGACGTGATACCGATCGAGTAACCAATCGGACAGCCGTTGGTCGTCTCGCAGGTTCGGTCCCGATCCGACTGCTGCAAAAATGGCAACTATGCCAGTTAGTTATGGATTCTCCCGTCGATCGACTGGTAACAACCCGAGGTGGTTGTTTAACACTACGTTCGCGTTTGAGCGTCAGGGTGATTGCGTCAGGAAGCCCCGAGCCCTTCTCAGGAGGACACACTCCATGAACAAGCACATCATCGCCATCGCCGCCGCGACCGTCACGGCTTTCGCCGCCGCTCCCGCGATCGCCGAAGCCAGCAAGGATGATGCCGTCGCGATGGTCAAGAAGGCCGTGGCCGCGATCAAGTCCGACGGTGCGGACAAGACTTACCCGGCAATCAGCGATCGCGCCGGCCCGTTCGTCAAGGATGATCTCTACGTCGTGGTCTATCAGCTCGACGGTAAGGTGCTGGCGCACGGCGCCAATGCCAAGTTCATCGGCAAGGACATGATCGAAGCACAGGATGTCGACGGCAAGCTCTACGTCAAGGAGCGTGTCGAACTCGCCGCCAAGCAGCCGTCGTTCTGGCAGGATTACAAATTCGTCAATCCGGTCAGCAAGAAGGTCGAACCCAAGGAGATGTACTGCGAACGGCTCGACAACACGGCCGTCTGCGCGGGCGTCTACAAGATGTGACGTCTACCCTCGTCACCCTCGAACGCTGCTGAATCGATATCGGGACATCGTTGATGAAAAGCTGGATCAAACACATCGGTTTGTCGTGGAAGGTCCAGCTTGCTCCGGCATTTCTCGTCGTGGTGATGATTGCCATCGGGGCGTTCGCGCTGCAGTCGCTGCGCACCAACCAGCAGAACGTCGACAGGCTGGTGTCCGGGCCGGTCAGGCTGTCGGAGCTCGCCGCCGATCTCAACAATATCGCCTGGACCGCGCACGCCAAGCTGTACCGGATGGCCGCGACTGCGGCGAACGAGACCGACGCGGCCAAGCTGACCACGGTCATCAAGGAAGCCGCCGCCGGAATCGGCCAGATCCCGACCGCGCTCGGCGAGGTCGAGAAGGCGATCGGCGCCGACGCCGCCAAGCCGGCGTTCGAGAAATTGAAGGCGGCGGTCGCCGCCTATCAGAAGCAGGCCAGGAACGCGATCGAGATGGCTGACGGTGACGCCGGCTCGGCGATGCTGTTCATCAAGAGCGCGGAGAAGAGTTTCGGCGAGATCGACCGGCAGATCAGCGATCTCATTCTGTCGACGGCCGACATGCGCGACCGCGAGATCGCCCAGACCGGCATCGCGCTCGATCGCGAGCAATGGGTGCTCGGCAGCGTGCTGGCGGTGGCGTCATTGGTCGGTGTCGCGTTCTCGTTCCTGATCGGCCGCGGCATCGCCCGCCCGGTGGTGGCGATGAGCGGCGCGATGCGCGAGCTGGCGTCCGGCAATTTCGAGGTGCAGTTGCCCGGGCTCGAACGCGGCGACGAGGTCGGCCAGATGGCCCGTGCGGTGGAGGAGTTCAAGGTTCAGGCGGTCGCCAAGGCCGAGCGCGAGCAGGTCGAACGCCAGCGTCAGGATCGCGAGGCCGCCGATGCCCGGCGCGCCGAGCTGCGTCAACTCGCCGACAGTTTCGAGGCCGCGGTCGGCCAGATCGTCGAGCAGGTCGGCATCGCGTCGCAGGCGCTGGAAGCCTCCGCCGGCGCGCTCGCCAAGGGCAGCGCCGAGACCCAGCAGCTTGCCACCACGGTGGCGGCTGCATCGTCGCAGACCTCGAACAACGTGCAGTCGGTGGCGTCCGCCACCGAACAGATGACCGCTTCGGTCGAGGAGATCAGCCGCCAGGTCAGCGAGTCCCGCAAGATCGCCGACCAGGCGGTGCAGCAGGCCGAACAGACCGATGCGCGGATCGCCAAGCTGGCGCAGGCCGCCGCCCGGATCGGCGACGTCACCCAGCTCATCACCACGATCGCCGGCCAGACCAATCTCTTGGCGCTCAATGCCACCATCGAATCCGCCCGCGCCGGCGAGGCCGGCCGCGGCTTCGCCGTGGTGGCGCAGGAGGTCAAGGCGCTGGCCGAGCAAACCGCGAAAGCCACCGACGAAATCAGCGCGCAGATCGCCGAGATGCAGGCCGCAACCCAGGAGTCGGTGGTGGCCATCAAGGAGATCGGCGGCACCATCGGCAAGATCGCCCATATTTCCTCGACCATCGCGGCGTCGGTCGGTGAGCAGGGCTCTGCCACCCAGGAGATCGCCCGCAGCGTGCAGCAGGCCGCGATCGGCACCAATCAGGTTGCGGCCAGTATCGGCAACGTCAACCGCGGCGCCGCCGACACCGGGGCGGCATCGGACGAGGTGCTGACCTCGGCACAGATGCTGTCCGGCGAGAACAACCGGCTACGCGCCGAGGTGGCTAAATTTCTCGCAACCGTGCGGGTCGCCTGACGCGCACGGCTTTGCTAGCCTCCGGCCTGCGCTGCGCTCGCAGCACCCACGCCGGGGACGCCATGATCTATAGCCACAGCATCGGCAACGTCTCGTTCGTGTTCGAGGATCTGCGCGACCTGCTTGCCAAGGCGAGCCCGCCGCGCTCCGGCGATCGTCTCGCCGGCATCGCCGCCGACAGCGCCGAGCAGATGGTCGCGGCGCGGATGGCGCTGGCGAACCTGCCGCTGCGGCAATTCCTGTCCGAAATGGTGGTCCCGTACGAAGCCGACGAAGTGACGCGGCTGATCGCCGACCGTCACGACGCGACGGCGTTCGCGCCGGTGGCCTCGCTCACCGTCGGCGGCTTCCGCGATTGGCTGCTGTCGGACGCCGCGACGCCTTCGGCGCTGGCCGCGCTGGCGCCGGGGTTGATGCCCGAAATGGTCGCCGCGGTGTCGAAGCTGATGCGCAATCAGGACCTGATCCTGGTGGCGAAGAAGTGCAGCGTGGTCACTCGTTTCCGCAACACCATCGGGTTGCCGGGACGGATGAGCGTCCGGCTGCAGCCCAACCATCCGTTCGACGATGCCCGCGGCATCACCGCATCCATTCTCGACGGCCTGCTGCTCGGCGCCGGCGACGCCTGCATCGGCATCAATCCGGCCAGCGACGATCCGGCGGTGCTCGGCCAGTTGGTGCGGCTGCTCGACGACATCATCGCGCGATTGGCGATCCCGACGCAGGGCTGTGTGCTCACCCACGTCACCACCACGCTGCGGCTGATCGAGCAGGGCGCGCCGGTCGATCTGACGTTCCAGTCGATCGCCGGCACGGAGGCGGCCAATCGCAGCTTCGGCATCGATCTGGCGCTGCTGGCGGAGGCGCATCAGGCGACGCTGGCGCAGAAGCGCGGCACGGTCGGCGACAACGTGATGTATTTCGAGACCGGCCAGGGCTCGGCGTTGTCGGCCAATGCGCATCACGGTGTCGATCAGCAGACCTGCGAGGCGCGCGCCTACGCGGTGGCGCGGGCGTTCTCGCCGCTTCTGGTCAACAGCGTTGTCGGCTTCATCGGCCCGGAATATCTGTACGACGGCAAGCAGATCGTGCGCGCAGGCCTCGAAGATCATTTCTGCGGCAAGCTGCTCGGCCTGCCGCTCGGCGTCGACATCTGCTACACCAACCATGCCGAAGCCGATCAGGACGACATGGATACGCTGCTCACGCTGCTCGCAGCCGCCGGCGTCAATTTCATCATGGGGGTGCCCGGCGCCGACGACGTGATGCTCAACTATCAGTCGACCTCGTTTCACGATGCGCTCTATGTCCGCGATCTGCTCGGATTGAAGCGCGCGCCGGAATTCGACGACTGGCTGGTGCGCGCCGGTTTCGCCGGCCCCGATCGTCGCCCGTTGACCGATGGTGCCCTGCTGCCGGAAATCGCCGCACGGCTGATTGCCTGATCGTGTCCTCGACCGAAAACCGGTCAAGAAACGCTGGCCGCTCGATTGCGGTCGTGGTTAGATCGCGCATCGCGCGCCTGATCCGGGCGAGATTTTTGCAGCCGCGGGGAACCGGTCGGAAGTCGCGCAGTTGTATTGGACTTGCCGTTTTGGGGCCGGCGGTCGAACCGTGCCGACGATCGCCGCAACCAACACGGACAGCGTGTCGTTCGCGGGGAAAGTTCGATGAAAGCCGAATCCGGGCAGACCAGTCGTCGTATTCTGTGTGTCTTCCCGCGTTACACCAAGTCGTTCGGTACGTTCCAGCACTCCTATCCGTTGATGGACGGCGTCGCGGCGTTCATGCCGCCGCAGGGGCTGCTGCTGATTGCCGCCTATCTGCCGGAGGAATGGTCGGTCCGCTTCGTCGACGAGAACATCCGCCCTGCCAGCGACGACGATTTCGCCTGGGCCGATGCGGTGTTCGTCAGCGGCATGCATATCCAGCGGCAGCAAATGAACGACATCTGCAATCGGGCCCACGCCTTCGATCTGCCGGTGGCGCTCGGCGGCCCGTCGGTCAGCGCCTGCCCGGACTACTATCCGAATTTCGACTATCTGCATGTCGGCGAACTCGGCGACGCCACCGACCAACTGATTGCCAGGCTGGCGCACGACGTGGCGCGGCCGAAGCGGCAGATCGTGTTCACCACCGAAGACCGCCTCGACATGGCGCTGTTTCCGATCCCCGCCTACGAGCTGGCGGAGTGCAGCAAATATCTGCTCGGTAGCATCCAGTATTCGTCGGGCTGCCCGTATCAGTGCGAATTCTGCGACATTCCCGGTCTGTACGGCCGCAACCCGCGACTGAAGACGCCGGAGCAGATCATCACCGAACTCGACCGTATGGTCGAGTGCGGCATTCGCGGTTCGGTGTATTTCGTCGACGACAATTTCATCGGCAACCGCAAGGCGGCGCTCGACCTCTTGCCGCATCTGGTCGAATGGCAGAAGCGCACCGGCTTCGCGTTGCAACTCGCCTGCGAGGCGACGCTGAACATCGCCAAGCGGCCCGAGATCCTCGAACTGATGCGCGAAGCGTATTTCTGCACGATCTTCGTCGGCATCGAGACGCCGGACCCGACCGCGCTGAAGGCGATGCACAAGGACCACAACATGATGGTCCCGATCCTGGAAGGCGTGCGCACCATCGGCAGCTACGGGATCGAGGTGGTGTCGGGCATCATTCTCGGGCTCGACACCGACACGCCGCAGACCGGCAACTTCCTGTTGAAATTCATCGACCAGTCGCAGATCCCGCTGCTGACGATCAATCTGCTGCAGGCGCTGCCGAAGACGCCGCTGTGGGACCGGCTGGAGCGCGAGGGCCGGCTGGTGCACGACGAGTCCCGCGATTCCAATGTCGACTTCCTGATGCCCTATGACGACGTAGTGTCGATGTGGAAGACCTGCATGACCCGCGCCTACCAGCCGGCGGCGCTATTGGCGCGTTACGACCATCAGATCCGCAACGCCTATACGCACCGGCTGAAGCTGCCGGCGACGCCGCAGCGGGCCTCCAAAGCCAATATCAAGCGCGCCCTGGTGATGTTCAGGAACATCGTCTGGCGGATCGGCATCAAGGGCGACTACAAGGCGTCGTTCTGGAAGTTCGCGCTGACCCGGCTGGTCCGCGGCGAGCTCGAATATTTCCTGTCGGTGATGGTGGTGGCGCACCATCTGATCATCTACGCGCGCGAGGCCTCGCACGGCAACGCCAACGCTTCGAACTACTCGCTGCGCCTGCGCGAAGCCGCGGTGCCGGCCGAGTAGGACCGATGAACTCTCCCGCCACGCCACCGCGCTCGCTCGCCGAGTTGCGCTCTCTCACTCCGGCCCGCGTCGCGCTCGGCCGCGCCGGCGCCAGCCTGCCGACCGAGGCGCTGCTGGACTTCACTCTGGCCCACGCTCGCGCCCGCGACGCGGTCCATGCCGTATTCGACGCCGGTGCCATCGTGAGCGAGTTGCAGACGCTCGGCTTGCCGGCGCTCCAGGTCGCCAGCCGTGCCGGTGATCGGCGAGAGTACCTTGCCCGGCCCGACCTCGGCCGACAGCTCGATCCGGCGTTGCGCGCAGTCCTGGACGGAGCGGCGAAGGCCGCCGATGTCGCGCTGGTGATCGGCGACGGCCTGTCGCCGGTCGCGGTGGCGGCGCAGGCGGTCGCGGTGGTGCGGCATCTGCTGCCGCGGCTGGTCGCGGCCCGGATCGGCATCGGGGCTGCGGTGGTCGCCACCGGCGCCCGGGTGGCACTCGGCGACGAGATCGGCGCCGCGCTCGGCGCCCGGCTGGTGGTGGTGCTGATCGGCGAACGCCCCGGCCTGTCGGCGCCGGCCAGCCTCGGCGCCTATCTGACGTTCGGCCCGCGGCCCGGTCTCACCGACGCCGACCGCAACTGCGTGTCGAACGTGCACGCCGCCGGGATTTCGCCGGACGAGGCGGCGCACAAGATCGCCTGGCTGGTGCGCGAGGGACTGGCCCGGCAGGCGACCGGCATTGCGCTCAAGGACGAAAGCGGTGACCCGGTGCCGTCACTGCCGCCGCCTTGATCGGCCGGCGGGAAAACTCGCCTCTGCGCCGCGAATCTGGTGCATTCCGGTTCCAAGCCGCGACCGCAACGGCAAATTGCCGTCGCGAGCTTCTGCGCAGGGTGAACTGCCGTTGTCTTCCGGACAAATCGGCGGTCGGGCGACCGTGTCGCATTGGTGCCGGGAAGTTTCGCTACGACGGCGAGCGATCGACAGGACGGATAGCGCATGCTGGATAGAAACGTGAACCACGCCGAAGCCGCGGCCTCGAAACGGCAGCGGCTCAGCATCGCATTCGGCATCGAACGACTCGGGCTGATCCCGCTGCGCGCGCCGGTGGTGTCCTGCATCGTCCTGCTGGCGCTGATCGTCGGTGCGGTGTTCGGCATCGAGCGGATCAAGATCGACGATTCACTCAGCCAGTTGTTTCGCTCCGACACCAAGGAGTTCAAGCAATACGAGGAGGTCACCCAGCGCTTCCCCTCGACCGAGTTCGACGTACTGCTGGTGGTCGAAGGCAAGGAGCTGCTGGCGCGTGACAATCTGGAAAAGCTGCGCGACACCGTCACCGATCTGCAACTGATCGACGGCGTCCGCGGGCTGATCTCGCTGTTTTCGGCCAGACAGGCGCCCGAGCCCGGCAAGCTGCCGGCGGCGCTGTTTCCGCCCGATCTGCCCGAAGGCGAAGCCTACGATCAGTTCGTCAAGACGGTGAAGACCAACGAGATCATTCGCGGCAAGCTGTTGTCCGAGGACGGAACGCTGGCGCTGGTGGTGCTGTCGCTCGATCCCAAGGTCGTGGCGGACAACACCAGGCTGCGCGCCACCATCGGCGAAGTCCGTAAAGTCATGGCCGACGATCTCGACGGCTCGGGGCTCAGCCGGCAATTGTCCGGCGTGCCGGTGATGCAGCTCGAAATCCGCAACGCGGTCGAGCGCGACGGGCTGATCTACAACATCGCCGGCATCCTCGCCGGCTGCGTGATTGCCATCCTGTTCTTCCGCAAGGTCTCGTTCATGATCGCGGCGGCGTTTCCGCCGCTGCTGGCGATTCTGCTGGCGCTCGGCGTGCTCGGCTGGGCCGGTTTCAGTCTCAACATGTTCCTCAACGTGATGACGCCGCTGATCATGGTGATCAGTTTTGCCGATTCGATGCAGCTCACCTTTGCGGCACGGGACCGGTTGATCGCCGGCGAGGACAAATACACCGCATTCAAGAACGCGGTGCTGGTGGTCGGCCCGGCCTGCGTGCTGACCCATGCCACCGCCGGCATTTCCTTCATCGCGCTGCAGTTTTCCAGTTCCGATCTGATCCGCGCGTTCGGTGAGGCCGGCCTGCTCGCCACCGTGCTGGCGCTGGTGGCGGTGCTGACGCTGGTGCCGGTGTTCGGCGTGCTGCTGGTGCGCCACGAGGAAGCCTTCGCGGCCAAATTCCAGAGCGCGGATCTCGGCGTCAACGTGCTGCGGCGGTTCTGCGCCTTCATCGCGGTGCGGATGGTCGGCCGCCCCGGGCTGTTCAGCCTGCTGGCACTGCTGGTGGTCGGCGGGCTGTCGGTGATCTACGCCAATCTGGAGCCGCGCTACCGTCTGGCCGATCAGGTGCCCGACAAGGAGCAGGCGATGCAGGCCAGCGACCGGCTCGACGCCAAGCTCACCGGCGCCAATCCGATCGACGTGCTGATCGAATTCCCCAAGGGCGAGACGCTGTATTCGCCCCGGACCCTGCAGATCATCGCGGAGGTCCACGCCACCGTCGAAAAGCAGGCGGGCGTCGGCAACGTCTGGTCGATCGAAACGCTGCGCCGCTGGCTTGCCGAGAAGGCGCATACCACCAGCGTCGACACGCTGAAGGAATATGTCGACCTGCTGCCGCCGAACCTGGTGCGTCGCTTTCTGTCCGAGGACCAAACCGCGGTGGTGGTCTCGGGCCGCGTTCCGGATCTGGATTCCAGCGAAATCCTCCCGGTGGTGCAACGGCTCGATCACGCGCTCGACGCGGTCCGCGCGGCCAATCCGGGTTACGAGGTCGCGGTCACCGGCCTGTCGGCGATCGCCGCGCGCAACAGCGCCGATATGATCTCCAAGCTCAACCATGGCCTCACCATCGAGTTCGTGATGGTGGCGGTGTTCATCGGCCTCGCGTTCCGCTCGGTCGTGGTGATGCTGGCCTGCCTTCTGCCGGGCATCTTCCCGGTGGTGCTGTCCGGCACGCTGCTGTGGCTGATGGGGGAGGGGCTGCAATTTGCCAGCGTGGTGGCGCTGACGGTGTCGTTCGGCCTCGGCCTCTCGGCTACCATTCACTTCCTCAACCGGCTGCGGCTGGAGAGTACGCCCGGCGTCAGCGCCGGGCTTGCGGTCGAGCGCGCTACCGTGCTGGTCGGTCCGGCGCTGATCCTCACCACGGTGGTGCTGGCCTGCGGGCTCGGCGTCACGGTGTTCTCGGACCTGCCGTCGCTGCGGCTGTTCGGCTGGCTCAGCGCGTTCGCGATGGTGGCGGCGCTGATCGCCGACCTGTTCATCCTGCGCCCGACCGCGATGTGGCTGATCAGCGTCGCGCACCGGCTGCGCGGCGGCAGCCATCGCGCCGGACCCGTTGTGTAGCTTCAGCCGCGCTGCCCAAACCAAAGCCCCCGGATCGCACGATCCGGGGGCTTCGTCGATTGGATCTGTGTCGTGGGTGTCGTCAGCCGCGAGTCATCGAGATGTTGACGCCGCGGATCTCGCCCTTCGAGCTGATGCCGACCGACTGCTTGTTACCGCGGGTGGTCAGCGAGATGCTGGCGGCGAAGCCGGCGGCTTCGACGAAGACTTCAATGTGGCCGCCGCCGGCCTTGCCCTGCAGGCTGCCGTTGACGTTGCGGCTGGCCTCGCTCCAGTTGCCGGAGATGCGGTCGCCGCTGGAGACCACGTTACTGGACAGGTCGAACTTGTAGCTGTCGCTGGCGCAGCGCAGCGTCTGGGCCAGTTCGTTGCCGCCGCCGGCGACCCGATAGGTCGCCTTGCAGCGGATCCGCTCCTTCGAACCGTCGGACAGCGCCACGGTGCCGGTACCCGACCACGATCCTTCGAACCCGGCGAACGGCCCTGAGTCGGCCGACGCCGCCGATGCCGACAGCATCAGCGCGGCGCCGATGCCGGCTGCCTTCAACGCGTGCAGGGAGGAAGTGGTGGAACGAAGCAGGCTCATTCTGGCCATCCTTGGAAATCGCTGTGGTGACGGCGTCGCGTCACGTCCGCTGGTTAGTGTGTTCGCCTCACGGCAGGTTCAATTCAAATAGTAACGCCGCGCCCGCACACCAAGGCGCGTCCTCGCGCTGTTCCGCCCGCGCTGCCGCGGAACTATCGCATTTGCATCAAATCGGCAACGATCGGCAAAAAAGCGGCAGGTATTTCAGGCTTTCTCCACGCCCGCGCGGACGGCAGGTGCGCCGGCGCTAATTTGGCCGTATTTGTCACCTTGATCGACACATCATGCCGTTGTGCCGATCGAGCGCCGCTCTTGTCAGATGGCGCGGTTGATGTGATCGAGAACGGGTTTCGACCCCCAGCCCATATCGAAGGAAGACAATGCAAAAGACCTTGGTTGCGCTCGCGTTGCTGCTGGTTTCGATGTCGTCCGGCGCCAATGCCCAGCAACAACAGCGCAGCGGCACCGATGCCGAACAGAAGGCCTGTTCGCGCGATGTGTCGCGTTTCTGCCGCTCCGTGATGGAGCAGAGCGATCTGGTGATCCTGTCCTGCCTGCAGCAGAATCGCGAGAAGATCAGCAAGGCCTGCAACCAGGTGTTGGTCAGCCACGGCCAGTAGGCGCGGGGACGACCGTCCGGCCGGCGCGTTGCCGGTTCATCCGGGCGGTGCGAGAGCGACCGGGGCGGATCTGCCGCGCCGACATCGCCCGTCAAGATCGTTGGTTTAACCGGCGATTTCCCTGTATATGGCGTCGCGAACGCTGCGCCCGGCCCGGCCGGGTGCGGGCGTTCGCCTTTTTTCGTCTTCAAACCAAGTGTTTAGCCAGCCGATGACGTCTGCGAGCGAACTCCGATCGGGCAAGACCCACCGGGACGAGAATTTCCCGGTCGCGTCGTGGATCATCCATCCGCGGCACCGCGACCTGATTCTGGCGTTCTACAATTTCGTCCGGACCGCCGACGACATCGCCGATCATGCGATGCTCGATGCCGGCACCAAGCTGGAATATCTCGACCTGCTCGAGGCCGAACTGCTCGGCCGCGGCGAGACCCAGGCCGAGGCGTTGCATCTGAGACGGGCGCTGGCCGAGCGCGGTATGCCGCCGCGCCATGCGCTCGATCTTCTGACCGCGTTCCGGATGGACGTCACCAAGCTGCGCTACGAAGATTGGGACGAGGTCATCCACTATTGCCGCTACTCGGCGATGCCGGTCGGTCGCTTCATGCTCGATGTGCATGGCGAAAGCACCGC
This sequence comes from Rhodopseudomonas sp. WA056, assembly GCF_010906995.1. Classification (NCBI taxonomy): domain Bacteria; kingdom Pseudomonadati; phylum Pseudomonadota; class Alphaproteobacteria; order Hyphomicrobiales; family Nitrobacteraceae; genus Rhodopseudomonas; species Rhodopseudomonas sp. WA056. The sequence goes on from NZ_QPFS01000036.1 coordinate 11,538, forward strand.
GACCTGGCCGGCGTCCGACGCGCTGTGCGCGGCTCTTCAGATCAACAATCACCTGCAGGATTGCGGCAAGGATTATCGCACGCTCAATCGCGTCTATCTGCCGCGCGACGTGCTCGACGCCGTCGGCGCCAAGGTCGAAGAGCTCGGACTGCCCAAGGCGTCGCCGGCGCTGCTGAAGTGCCTGCACGGGCTGGCGGCGCGCACCGCCTCGCTGCTCGGCGACGGCCGGCCGCTCGCCGCCGAGATCAAGGATTTCCGGCTCGGCCTCGAAGTCTCGGTGATCCAGGCCTATGCCGATCGCATCGTGCAGATGCTGCAGACCCGCGATCCGCTCAGCGAGCGCGTGCATCTGAAGCCGATCGAGTTCTCGACCGCCAGCTTTGGGGCGATCGGTGCGGAGATCGTCCGCCGCAGCTTCCGAAAGGGGCCGGTGTCGCATCCGGCGCCGCGCGCATGACCGTTCACGCCACGCCGGAGCCGGCCGCGCATCAAGGCGTCGCGCTCGGCAGTTCGTTCTACGCCGCGATGCGTATCCTGCCGCGTCCGCAGCGCGAGGCGATGTTCCAGGTCTACAGCTTCTGCCGCTTCGTCGACGACATCGCCGATTCCGATCGGCCGCGCGAGCAGCGGGTCGCCGAATTGCAGCAATGGCGCGAGGACATCGCCGCGCTGTATCGCGGCGCGCCGCCGCCGCGGCTGGCCGACTACCAGCAGTCGCTGCGCACCTTCGGGCTGAAGCGCGAGGACTTCGAGGCGATCATCGACGGCATGGAGATGGATGTCGATGCCGACATCCGGGCCCCCGACGAAGCGACGCTCGATCTGTATTGCGACCGCGTCGCCAGTGCGGTGGGGCGGCTGTCGGTTCGGATCTTCGGCCTGCCCGAGGACGACGGCATCGAGCTGTCGCACCATCTCGGCCGCGCGCTGCAGCTCACCAACATCCTGCGCGACATCGACGAGGATGCCGGCATCGGCCGGCTGTATCTGCCGAGCGAGCTGCTGCACAAGGCTGGTATCACCGCGACCGATCCGCGCGTGGTCGCGGCGCATCCGGCGCTGCCGAGCGTCTGCGCGCCGCTGGTGAATCGAGCGCTGGCGCATTTCGCCGCGGCCGACAAGGTGATGAATCGCAATCCGCGCCGGCTGGTGAAGGCTCCCCGCATCATGGGCAAATACTACTATTCGATCCTGCAGCTTCTGATCGCGCGCGGTTTCGCAGCGCCGCGCACGCCGGTGAAGCTCGGCAAGGCGTCGAAGATCGCCATCCTGCTGCAATACGCGATCGTGTGATGTCGAAAACAGTTCACGTCATCGGTGCGGGAATTTCCGGGCTCGCGGCCGCGACCCGGCTCGCCCGCGCCGGCCTCACCGTCCAGGTTCACGAAGCGATGCAGCAGGCCGGCGGCCGCTGCCGCTCGTATTTCGACGCCCAGACCGGGCTGGTGATCGACAACGGCAACCACCTGCTGTTGTCGGGCAATCACGCCGCGCGCGACTACGCCCGTGCGATCGGCACCGAGGCCGGCCTGGTCGGCCCCGAGCGCGCCGAGTTCGACTTCATCGATCTGCCGGCCGAGTCGCGCTGGCGGCTCGATCTCGGCACCGGCAAGCTGCCGCTGTGGCTGTTCGATGCGGGCCGCCGCGTGCCGGACACCTCGATCGCTGACTACCTCGGCCTGATGCCGCTGCTGTGGGCGCCGACCACCAGGCTGATCGGCGACACCATCAAGTGCTACGGCCCGCTGTATGACCGGCTGGTGGCGCCGCTGCTGCTCGCCGCGCTCAACGTCGATCCGCCGGAAGGCTCCGCCGGCCTCGCCGGCGCGATCGTGCGCGAGACCCTGCTGGCCGGTGGCCAGGCGTGCCGGCCGCTGATCGCCCGCGACGGGCTGTCGGCTGTCCTGGTGGAACCGGCGGTGGCCCAGCTCGCCGCCGGCGGTCGCGCCGTGCGGTTCGGCCACGAATTGCGGGCGCTGACCACCTCCGGCGACCGCGTCGGCGCGCTGCAATTCGGCGGAGACGATGTCGTCACCCTCGGGCCCGACGATGCGGTGGTACTGGCGGTGCCGCCGCGTCCCGCCGCCTCGCTGCTGCCCGGGCTGAAGACCCCGCAGGAATACCGCGCCATCGTCAACGCGCATTTCAATTACGCGCCGCCGCCCGGGATACCGGCCCTGACCGGGGTGATCGGCGGGGTGGTGGAGTGGCTGTTCGCCTTCCCGAACCGGCTGTCGGTGACCATCAGCAACGGCGACCGGCTGGTCGATGCGCCGCGGGAACAGCTCGCCGCCGAGATCTGGGGTGAAATCTGCAAGATCGCCCGGATCTCGGCCGATCTGCCGCCGTGGCAAATTGTCCGCGAGCGCCGCGCCACCTTCGCGGCTACACCGGCGCAGAATGCCCTGCGCCCCGGTCCGGTCACCCAATGGAAAAACCTATATCTCGCAGGCGATTGGACTGATACGGGGTTACCGGCGACGATCGAAGGATCGGTCCGGTCCGGCAACCGCGCCGCAGACCTGGCGCTGGCCGCCGGCCGCGCCTGATCCACCCCCACAACGGAGACTCAGCAGATAAAATGGATTCCGGCAGCTACGATACCGGTGTCGGGCGCAATGCGCTCGAAGCTTCGATCGATGCGGCGCGCAGCGCGCTGCTGAACTATCGTCGCGACGACGGCCATTGGGTGTTCGAACTTGAGGCCGATTGCACCATTCCTGCCGAATACGTGCTGCTGCGACATTACCTCGGCGAGCCGGTCGATGCCGAGCTCGAAGCCAAGATCGCGACCTATCTGCGCCGGATCCAGGGCGCCCACGGCGGCTGGCCGCTGGTCCACGACGGCGATTTCGACATGAGCGCCAGCGTGAAGGGCTACTTCGCGCTGAAGATGATCGGCGACAGCATCGACGCGCCGCACATGGTGCGGGCCCGCGAGGCGATCCGCTCCCGCGGCGGCGCGATCCATTCCAACGTCTTCACCCGGTTCCTGCTGACGCTGTACGGCGTGACCACCTGGCGCGCGGTGCCAGTGCTGCCGGTCGAAATTATGCTGCTGCCCAGCTGGTCACCGTTCACGCTGACCAAGATCTCGTATTGGGCGCGCACCACGATGGTGCCGCTCTTGGTGCTGTGCGCACTGAAGCCGCAGGCCAAGAATCCGAAGGGCGTCGGCATCGACGAACTGTTTCTGCAGGACCCGAAGACGATCGGGATGCCCGCCAAGGCGCCGCATCAGAACTGGGGTCTGTTCAAGCTGTTCGGTTCGATCGATGCGGTGCTGCGGGTGATCGAGCCGTTGATGCCGAAATGGCTGCGGCAGCGCGCCATCGATAAGGCGCTGGCCTTCATCGAGGAGCGGCTCAACGGCGAAGACGGCCTGGGCGCGATCTTCCCGCCGATGGCCAACGCCGTGATGATGTACGAGGCGCTCGGCTATCCCGAAGACTATCCGCCGCGCGCCAGCCAGCGCCGCGGTATCGACCTGTTGCTGGTCGATCGCGGCGACGAGGCCTATTGCCAGCCCTGCGTCTCGCCGGTGTGGGATACCGCGCTCGCCAGCCATGCCGTGCTCGAGGCCGATGGCCACGACGGCGCCAAGTCGGTTCGCCCGGCGCTCGACTGGCTGTTGCCGCGGCAGGTGCTCGACCTCAAGGGCGACTGGGCCGTGAAGGCGCCGAACGTTCGACCCGGCGGTTGGGCGTTCCAGTACAACAACGCCCATTATCCTGATCTCGACGACACCGCGGTGGTGGTAATGGCGCTCGACCGCGCCCGCAAGGACGAGCCGAACCCAGCCTATGATTCGGCGATCGCCCGGGCCCGTGAGTGGATCGAGGGGATGCAGAGCGATGACGGCGGCTGGGGTGCCTTCGACATCAACAACACCGAGTATTATTTGAACAATATCCCGTTCTCGGACCACGGCGCGATGCTCGATCCGCCGACCGAGGATGTCACCGCACGCTGCGTCTCGATGCTGGCGCAGCTCGGCGAGACGGTCCACAGCAGCCCGGCGCTGGCCCGCGCGGTCGGCTATCTGCGCGACACCCAGCTCGCCGAAGGTTCATGGTACGGCCGCTGGGGAATGAATTACATTTACGGCACCTGGTCAGTGCTGTGCGCCCTCAACGCCGCCGGCATCGCGCACTCCGATCCGATGATCCGCAAGGCGGTCGCGTGGCTGGAGTCGGTGCAGAATCGCGATGGCGGCTGGGGCGAGGACGCGGTCAGCTACCGGCTGGATTATCGCGGCTACGAAAGTGCACCCTCGACCGCGTCGCAAACGGCATGGGCCTTGCTTGCTCTAATGGCTGCAGGAGAGGTCGATAATCCTGCCGTGGCACGGGGCATCGAGTACCTGAAAACCACACAGACCGAAAAAGGACTGTGGGACGAGCAACGTTACACGGCGACGGGCTTTCCGAGGGTGTTTTATCTGCGGTATCATGGCTATCCGAAGTTCTTTCCGCTCTGGGCGCTCGCGCGGTATCGGAATTTGCAGGCCACGAACAGCAAGGTGGTAGGGGTCGGAATGTGATTTTGGGGGCAGTGGACGACCAAGCCGCGGCGCATCGCCAAGATCCGCGGCCGGTCTTGATTGTGACGGGCCTGATTCAGGAAGCACGTATCGCGGCGGGGCCGGGCCTCACCGTTATCTGCAGCAGCAGCGATCCGAAGCAATTACGCGCGATCATGGCCGATTTCGACGCATCGTCGATTCGCGGCGTGATCAGCTTCGGCGTCGCAGGCGGTCTCGATCCGTCACTCAAGGCCGGCGACATCGTTATCGCCACCGAGGTGATGGCGGGTGAACGCCGCTGGACGTCGGAAGTTGCATTGACCGACGAATTATTGCGAAGCGCCGGCGTCCGCCGGCAGCGCGTCGTCCGTGGTGGTCTGGTTGGGGTCGAGCAGGTGATCGCGGCGCGTACCGCCAAGGCGGCGCTGCGGTCGGAAACCGGCGCGGCCGCTGTCGATATGGAAAGCCACATCGCCGCCGATTACGCCGCTGCCGCCAACCTGCCGTTCGCGGCGCTGCGGGTGATCAGCGATCCGGCGAGCCGCAGCCTGCCGCAGATCGTCTCGACCGCGATCAAGCCGAATGGCGACGTCGATCTGCGCAAGGTGCTGCGCGGCATCGCCCGTCACCCGACCTCGATCCGCTCGCTGGTGTCGACCGGCATCGACTTCAATCGGGCGCTGCGGTCCTTGCGCGGTTGCCGCAGCTTCGTGCTCGACGCAGTTCTCGGCCGCGGCGGTCTTGTCGCCGAGATCTGAGCGCATTGCGTGCCGCCGGCGAGCGCGGCGCGGACTTGGCGTCCGCCGACAAGCGCTGATCGGCGCGAGTCGTGAGGCTCTTTGAGCGTCACGACTTGATCTCGTGTTTCAGCCACTCCAGGAACCTGCCGAGATAGTGCGGATCGGCGCGCAAGGTTGCTTGAGCCAAGTATTTCTCGCCCTTCACGACCAGCTCGGGGAACGGGCAGACGAGCCGCCATTCCGGCTTTCCGGGAAAGAACTCTTTCGGCGCCCACGATCGAGCCGAATCCCTCGCGCACCGCATGCATCGCAACGAACATGTGGTCGAAGCGGTGGCCGCCTTCGAACAGATGGTCGCAGGCCCGCATTCTGCAGCCAGGCTTCCCAATGCCCCGGCCGGGTGGCTGAGGTGATCAACGGAAATGCGAGAAGATCCTCCGGTTTCTCGATAGTCCTCTCCTGAACGAGATCCAGGCTGCAGATCGGCGTCAGGTGCTCTTCGAACAACAGCGGCGACGCCTTCGAAGGTGGGGCGATCTTGTCACCGCCGCCCCGCGTGATCAGGAGATCGTGCGAGGACACGTCTGGCGTTATTCACGAATTGAACGGGCGACACATGCCCAACAAAAAAGCGCGGCCCGCAGGCCGCGCATTTGATGTGTCAGCCTGTCGCCGCGATCACGCCGCGGTCGAGGTCTCCGGCTGGCGCTTGTCCTTGGCCTCGGTGGCTTCGTCGCGGCGGATCTCGGACAGCTTCTTCTCGACCTGCTCGGAGAACACGTACTGCGCCGGGCGCTGCTTGGACATGTCGATCTCCGGCGCCATCGGTCCCGATGTCCGGATGCCGCGCAGCGCCACCCAGGCCGCCTTCAGCGGGTTGTTGAGCGACGCCATCGCCGCGGTCGGCTCGTAGCCGCAATGCGCCATGCAGTCGGCGCACTTTTCGTACTTGCCGGTGCCGTAGGAATCCCAGTCCGTGGTTTCCATCAGCTCCTTGAAGGTCTTGGCATAGCCTTCGCCGAGCAGGTAGCACGGCTTCTGCCAGCCGAAGATGTTACGCGCCGGCATGCCCCAAGGGGTGCACTCGAACTCCTGGTTTCCGGCCAGGAAGTCGAGGAACATGCTGGAGTGCATGAAATTCCACTTCTTGCCCTTGCCGCGCGCGAACACTTCGCGGAACAGGTTCTTGGTCTTGGTGCGGTTGAGGAAGTGCTCCTGGTCCGGAGCCCGCTCATAGGCGTAGCCCGGCGAGATCGAGACGCCGACGCCGAGTTCCTCGGTGAAGTCCATGAACTTGGCGATGTCCTCGGCGGCGTAGCCGTCGAACACGGTGCAGTTGACGTTGACGGCGAAGCCCTTGGCCTTGGCGGCTTTGATCGCGGCGACGGCGCGGTCGAACACGCCCTGCTGCGACACCGCCTTGTCGTGGTGCTCCTTCAGGCCATCGAGATGCACCGAGAAGAACAGGTAGGGCGACGGCTCGAACAGATGCAGCTTCTTTTCGAGCAGCAACGCGTTAGTGCACAGCGACACGAATTTCTTGCGCGCCACCAGGCCGCGCACGATCTCGCCGATCTCCTTGTGGATCAGCGGCTCGCCGCCCGGGATCGCGACCATCGGCGCGCCGCATTCCTCGGCGGCGTCCCAGCACTCCTGCGCGGTCATCCGGCGGTTCAGGATCGCGTCGGGATAGTCGATCTTGCCGCAGCCGGCGCAAGCGAGGTTGCAGCGGAACAGCGGCTCCAGCATCAGCACCAGCGGGTAACGCTTCCGCCCGAGCAGCTTCTGCTTCAGCAGATAGCCGCCGATCACCAGCTCCTTGTGAAACGGTATAGCCATTACAAAATCTTCTCTTTCAAGCGCATGTCGGTTGGTACGGCTCAGGCGGTCGCCAGTTCCGCAGGCAGAACGAATTCGATGTTTTCCTCCCGGCCTGGCAGCACCGAAACGGTGACCGGACCAATCCGGCGCAGCGCCTCGATCACGTCGTCGACCAGCACTTCCGGCGCCGAGGCGCCGGCGGTGATCCCGACCGCGCGCTTGCCCTCCAGCCATTCCGGATTGAGCTCGCTGCCATCGGCGATCAGGTAGCTCGGAAGGCCGGCCTCGGTCCCGATCTCCCGCAGCCGGTTGGAGTTCGAACTGTTGTTGGCGCCGACCACCAGGATCAGATCCACCAGCTTGCTCATTTGCCGGACCGCCGATTGGCGGTTCTGGGTAGCATAGCAAATGTCGCGGGTATCCGGGCCCTGGATGTCCTGGAATTTCTCCGACAGCGCCGCGATGATGTCCTTGGTGTCGTCGACGCTGAGGGTGGTCTGGGTGATGTAGGCCACCGGGGTTTCCGGCGGCAGCGTCAGCGCCGCGACGTCCTCCAGATTCTGCACCAGCAGCACCGGGCCGGGAACCTGCCCCATCGTGCCCTCGACCTCCGGATGGCCGGCATGACCGATCAGGATCAGGGTGCGACCCTTCGACGTATAGCGCTTGCCCTGGTTGTGGACTTTGGTGACCAGCGGGCAGGTGGCGTTGAGCACCGGCAGGCCGCGAGCGGCGGCCTCTTCCTCGATGCTGCGAGCGACGCCGTGGGCGCTGAACACGGTGACCGCCTTCGGCGGCACCTCGGACAGTTCCTCGACGAAGATCGCGCCCTTCGCCTTCAGGCTCTCGACGACGTATTTGTTGTGAACGATCTCATGCCGCACATAGACCGGCGGACCGTACTTCTCCAGCGCGCGCTCGACGATCTCGATCGCACGCACGACGCCGGCGCAAAAGCCACGGGGTTGGGCAAGGAACACTTCGAGGGGGCGAACTTCAGACAAGGGGCACCACGCTCATGGTCGGTCGGTCTCCTGGAGCACGTCGTAATTCCCGTAGCATGATCTAGCTGGTATGAGGACACCCGCAACCGCAAGGGACGCAGGGGACTTATCGGCGCAGTGCAACCCATCATGCACAACGCCCTTGGCAAGCAGGCTCGGTGAGATTACTTCCGCGCACACGTCTCCCCCGGCTTGTTTTCGGCCACATTGTCCAGTCCTTGGTCGCTGAACCATCAGAAACAGTTCGAACGACTCGGAACCCGGCGGAGCGGCCGCATTTTAGGCCAGCCGGAAGCAATAGAAAGTGTTAATGTGCTGAAACTTGCCATCGTCTCCATTGTCAAAGCCAGCACTCGGGTTGCGGCTTTTACTGTGCTGATCGGCGTATTTCTCGCTGTTGCGGCCGGTTTCTATACTTACCAACATTTCGGGATCAACACCGACATCAACCATTTGATCTCGTCTGATCTCGACTGGCGCAAACGTGATATCGCGTTCGAGAAGGCGTTCGATCAGGAAAGACTGATCCTGGCGGTGGTCGAGGCCCCGACGCCGGAATTCGCGAATGCCGCGGCGGCCCGGCTCTCTGATGAATTGTCGAAGAATCACAAGAACTTCGACTCGGTGAAACGGCTCGGCGGCGGGCCGTTCTTCGATCGCAACGGACTTTTGTTCCTGCCAAAGGACGAGGTCGCCAAGGCGACCGGCCAGTTCCGGCAGGCGGTTCCGCTGATCGAGATCCTGGCGGGCGACCCGTCGATCCGCGGCCTCACCGCGGCTCTGGAAACCGGACTGCTCGGGCTGAAGCGGGGCGAACTGACGCTCGACGGCACCGCCAAGCCGTTCGATACCGTTGCGGCGACAGTCGAGGACGTGCTCGGCAGCCGGCAGGCGTTCTTCTCCTGGCGTGCTCTGGTCAATCCGGAACCGCTGACCGCCGGCGACAAGCGCGCCTTCATCGAGGTCAAGCCGATCCTCGATTTCCAGGCGCTGGAACCCGGCAAGGACGCCACTGATGCGATCCGTCAGGCGGCGGTCGATCTCAAGCTCGAGCAGGATTTCGGGGCGCGGGTGCGGCTGACCGGTCCGGTTCCGATTTCCAACGAGGAGTTCGCCACCGTCAAGGAGGGCGCCATCGTCAACGGCATCGGAACCGTATTGGTGGTGCTGTTGCTGCTGTGGCTGGCGCTGCATTCTTCCAAGATCATCTTCGCGGTCGCCGCCAACCTGACGATCGGCCTGGCGATCACCACCGCGGTCGGGTTGATGCTGGTGGATTCGCTCAACCTGCTGTCGATCGCCTTTGCGGTGCTGTTCGTCGGCCTGGGTGTCGATTTCGGTATCCAGTTCAGCGTCCGTTATCGCTCGGAACGCCACAAGACCGGCGATCTCGACAAGGCGCTGGTGCAGGCTGCGGAGTATTCGGCTGTGCCGTTGTCGCTGGCCGCGATGTCGACCACCGCCGGCTTCCTGTCGTTCCTGCCGACGTCGTACAAGGGAATCTCCGAACTCGGCGAAATCGCCGGCGCCGGCATGGCGATCGCGTTCCTGACCAGCATCACCGTGCTGCCGGCGCTGCTCAAGCTGCTGAATCCGGCGGGCGAAAAGGAGCCGCTCGGCTACGCCTTCCTGGCGCCGGTCGATCGCTTCCTGGAGAAGCATCGGATCGGCGTCATCGCCGGTACGATCGGGGTCGCGGTCGCCGGCCTGCCGCTGCTGTACTTCATGCAGTTCGACTTCAATCCGATCAACCTGCGCAGCCCGAAGGTCGAGTCGATCGCGACCTTCCTCGACCTGCGCAAGGATCCCAATACCGGCGCCAATGCCGTCAACGTGATGGCGCCGTCGGAGCAGGCGGCGCGCGACATCGAGGCCAAGCTCGCCAAGCTGCCGGAAGTGTCGCGCACGATCTCGCTCGACACGTTCGTGCCGCCCGACCAGCCGGCCAAGCTCGCGCTGATCCGCGAAGGCGCCAAGCTGTTGGAGCCCGCGCTCAACCCCGAGCAGGTCGATCCGCCGCCGTCCGATCAGGAGAACGTCGCGTCGCTGAAGAGTTCGGCCGAGGCGCTGCGCCGCGCCGCCGGCGAGGCCAGCGGGCCCGGCGCCGACGCCTCGCGCCGGCTCGCCGCCGCACTGACCAAGCTCGCCGAGGCCGATCAGGCGACGCGCGACAAGGCCCAGGACGTGTTCGTGCGGCCGCTGCTGATCGACTTCGAACTGCTGCGCAACATGCTCAAGGCCGAGCCGGTGACGCTCGACAATCTGCCCGCCGACATCGTGTCGTCGTGGAAGACCAAGGACGGCCAGATCCGCGTCGAGGTGCTGCCGAGCGGTGACCCGAACGACAACGACACGCTGCGCAGGTTCGCCGCCGTCGTGCTGCAGGCCGAGCCGCTGGCGACCGGCGGTCCGGTGTCGATTTTGAAGTCGGGCGATACCATCGTCGCCTCGTTCATCCAGGCCGGTCTGTGGGCGCTGCTGTCGATCTCGATCCTGCTGTGGATCACGCTGCGCCGGCTCACCGACGTGGCGCTGACCCTGGTGCCGCTGCTGGTGGCCGGGGCGGTGACGCTCGAAATCTGCGTGCTGATCGATCTGCCGCTGAACTTCGCCAACATCGTCGCGCTGCCGCTGCTGCTCGGCGTCGGCGTCGCGTTCAAGATCTATTACGTCACCGCCTGGCGGGCCGGCCGCACCAATCTGCTGCAATCGGCGCTGACTCGGGCGATCTTCTTCAGCGCCCTGACCACCGCGACCGCGTTCGGCAGCCTGTGGCTGTCCAGCCATCCGGGGACCGCCAGCATGGGCAAGCTGCTGGCGCTGTCGCTGGTGACGACGCTGGCGGCGGTGCTGCTGTTCCAGCCGGCCCTGATGGGCAAGCCGCGCCACATCGACGAGAGCGGCGACACCGATCTGTGAGTCGTGCCCGGCAGGGGCGTCGGCGCTGCCGGCATCCCTGCCGGGACTTCGCCGAGGCGAGGCGTTTGTTCCAGCGGCTTGCCGTTTCTCAGCATGACGTGCCGCTGAGACCGGCGGGCAAGGCGACATTGACGCAGGCGGCGTGACAGGGCTGGCGCCGCATGGGGCGTTGGGACTATACCCACGTCGGGGCAGGGGGGCGTGCTCCATGCAGGAGCGGCCGTGAAATCCGGCGTGTCTCCCGCGCATCACAACTCTGGAAAGAAAGCTCCAGTGCGACGCACCGCCAGCCTTATGTGTTGACGGGGGGTCCAACAAGCGACGTAAGTATCCCATGCAGCAGCCGAATTTAGACCTCGCCGAGATGTTCGCGGCGCGCGAAGCGCAACGCAGCTCGATGCACACGCGGCATCTCAACGAGCAGCTCGTCCGCGTCCTCAAAACCATCGGCTACGACGTCGGCTTCCAGAAGGGCACCGGCCAGTATCTCTACGACCGCGACGGCGCCCGCTATCTTGATCTGCTCAGCGGCTTCGGCGTGTTCGCGCTCGGGCGCAACCATCCGGTGGTGCGCAAGGCGCTGCAGAGCGTGCTCGACGCCGACCTGCCCAATCTGGTGCAGCTCGACGTCTCGACGCTGGCCGGTATCCTGGCGGAGCGGCTGCTTGAGCATGTGCCGTATCTCGACAAGGTGTTCTTCGCCAATTCCGGTGCCGAGAGCGTCGAGGCCGCGATCAAGTTTGCGCGCGGCGCGACCGGGCGCAACGGCATCGTCAATTGCGACCACAGCTATCACGGCCTGACCTACGGCGCGCTGTCGCTGACCGACGACCAGAACTTCCAGGGCGGGTTCGGGCCGCTGCTGCCGGGTGTCACCACCATCCCGTTCAACGATCTCGAAGCGCTGGAGAAGGCGCTGTCGACCCGCGAGGTCGCCGCCTTCATCGTCGAGCCGATCCAGGGCAAGGGCGTCAATATGCCCACCGACGAGTTCCTCCCCGCGGCCGCGGCGCTGTGCAAGCGCTACGGCACGCTGTTCGTCGCCGACGAGATCCAGACCGGCATGGGCCGCACCGGCCGCTTCCTCGCGGTCGAGCACTGGAACGTCGAGCCCGACATGGTGCTGCTGTCGAAGGCGCTGTCCGGCGGCCACGTCCCGGTCGGTGCGGTGCTGACGCGCAAGTCGATCTTCGACAAGATCTTCAACCGCATGGACCGCGCCGTGGTGCACGGCTCGACCTTCGCCAAGAACGATCTGGCGATGGCTGCCGGCATCGCCACGCTCGAAGTCCTCAAGGCCGAGAAGCTGGTCGAGGCCGCCGCCAAGCGCGGTGCCGAGCTGCGGCTGGCGCTGACCCGGATGGTTCCGGGCTACGAGCTGCTCAAGGAAGTCCGCGGCAAGGGCCTGATGATCGGCGTCGAATTCGGCCCCCCGCAATCGCTGCGGCTGAAGGCGTCGTGGACGATGCTCGAGACCGCCAACAAGGGGCTGTTCGTCCAGCTGATCACCGTGCCGTTGTTCAAGGATCACAAGATCCTGACCCAGGTGGCCGGTCACGGCCTGCACACCATCAAGCTGCTGCCGCCGCTGACCATCACCGAAGACGACTGCACCTGGATCGAACGCTCGTTCGATCAGGTGATCGCCGACAGCCACAAGGTGCCCGGCGCGATCTGGTCGCTCGGAAAGACCCTGGTCGACAACGCGGTGCGCAAATCGGCGTAGTTCGATCGCACGCGGCGATCGGCCGGCTGCGGCGACCAACTGAGCGGCGCTGCGCGCGCGTCGCTCGGAGCAACTGATCAATCCGAGTGTACGGCTGCGTTCGGACTGAATGCGGATCGCCTGGCCTGTGCGTTGACGTGACGCAACACCGCATCCCCTTGCCGACCTATCTTCGCTAGTCGTGCCGGCAACGACTGGCCTTGATCAGCGGTGAGCGTATGGCCTTCAAAACAATCGTCGTATTCGTCGACCAGACCCCAGCCAGTGACGCGCGCGTGCGCTACGCCGCCGGTCTGGCGATGCGTCATCAGGCGCATCTGATCGGTCTCTTCATCGTGCCGAATGCGTGGCAGCACGATAGCGCCGACAGCAACATCCAGGGCGGCGCCGCGATCCGCGACATGCTGGAGCGGCACAATCTGATCGAGAGCAACGCGCTGCAGGCGGCGGGCCGCAGCTTCGAGGCGATGGCGGCGCGGGACGACGCTTCGTTCGAATATCGCGCTATTCGCGGCAGCGACGTCGGCGAACTGGTGCGGCTGCATTGCCTCCACGCCGATCTCGTCGTGGTCGGGCATCCGTCCGCGGGCCTGCCCGCAGGATGGTCGCCGGAACAGATGCTGCTCTCGACCGGCGTTCCGGTGCTGATCATTCCGGCCGGCTGGCCGGAGGGGACGACCGCGCGCAACGTCCTGTTCGCTTGGAACGCCAGCCGCGAAGCGCGGCGCGCAATCACCGACTCGCTGCCGATGCTGTGCGCGGCCGAGAAGGTGTCGGTGGTCGTGGTCGACCCGACCAATAATCCGCTGCACGGCCAAGAGCCCGGCGCCGACGTCGCTCACTATCTCAGTCGCCACGGCGTCGCGGCACGGGTCGAACGACTGCGGTCCAACGGCGAGTCGGTCGCCGAGGTGATCCGTCGCTACGCCGCCGATGACCAGTCCGACCTGATCGTGCTCGGCGCCTACAGCCACTCGCCGAAGCGCGAATTGCTGTTCGGCGGCGTGACCCGCACCTTGCTGAGTAAGGTGTCGATCCCGACGCTGATCTCGCATTGACGTCTGCGAAAGCGGAACGGCGTGCCGGGCATGACCCTGGTCGGCACGCGGTCAAGAGGTCGGCGTCGTCGGTGCAAGGCGGTTGTTCCGAACTGGGTGCTTTCGAACCGCGTCGAGTTCCGATACAGCTTCAACCTGTGAGCGAAACCGCATTCCACCCCGAGGACAAGGCCCGGTCGTCGATCGACCGGCGGCTGGTCGGGTGCGGATGGCTGGTGCAGTCCCGCGACGACATGAACCTCGGCGCCGGCCTCGGCGTGGCGGTCCGCGAATTTCAGACCGCGTCCGGGCCCGTCGACTACGCGCTGTTCGTCGGCCGGCGCCTGTGCGGTGTGATCGAGGCCAAGGCCGGCGGGACGACCCTATCCGGCTTCGCCGAGCAGGCCGAGCGCTATATCGCCCACCTGCCACGACACCTGGTTCGCGAGGAAGGCCAGGTCCGGTTCGAATACGTGGCGTCGGCCACCGAGACTCTGTTTCGGGACCACGCCGATCCGGCGCCGGCCTCCCGCCGCGTCTTCACCTTCCACCGGCCGGAGACGCTGGAGCGGTGGCTCAAGGAGCCGGCCACCCTCCGCGGCCGGCTCCAGGCGCTCCCGGCGGTGGTCACCGACGGGCTGCGCGCCTGCCAGATCGACGCCGTCGCAGCCCTCGAAAAATCGATGGCGGAGAACCGGCCGCGCGCGCTGGTGCAGATGGCGACCGGCGCCGGCAAGACCTTCACCGCCTGCACCTTGAGCTACCGGCTGCTGGCGCACGCCGGCTTCAAGCGCATCCTATTTCTCGCCGACCGCGCCAACCTCGTCAGGCAAACTCGCGACGAGTATCTGGCTTACCGTCCGCCGGGCACCGGCCGGTCGTTCTCCGAAATCTACAACGTCCAGAAGCTCGGCCCCGCCGGCCTCGACAAGGACGCCCAGATCGTCGTCGCGACGATCCAGCGGGTCTATTCGGTGCTCACGGGAAAGGAGCTGTCGGAGGAGGACGAGGAAGGATCGGCGTTCGAGGCGCCGCGCGCCGACGCCGAGCGCCTGGTTGCCTACAACCCCGCCATCCCGATCGAGACTTTCGACCTCGTCATCACCGACGAATGCCACCGCTCGATCTATGGCACCTGGCGCCAGGTGCTGGACTATTTCGACGCCTTCACCGTCGGCCTGACGGCGACGCCGTCGCTGCATACCCTCGGCTTCTTCGGCCGCAACTTGGTGGCGCAATATCCCTACGAACGGTCGGTGGTCGACGGCGTCAATGTCGGCTTCGAGATCTTCCGGATCAGGACCGAGATCGGCGAGCGCGGGTCTACCGTGAAGGCCGGCTACGACCTGCCCGTCCGCGACAAGCGCACCCGCGCCGAGCGCTACGAAACCTTGTCCGAGGATTTCTCCTACACGCCCGACGAGATCGACCGCACCGTGCTGGTGCCGAACCAGATTCGTACCGTGCTGGAGACCTACCGGGACACGCTGTTCACCGAACTGTTTCCCGGCCGCAGCGAGGTGCCGAAGACGCTGATCTTCGCCAAGGACGACCACCATGCCGAGGAGATCACGCTGATCGTCCGCGAGGTGTTCGGCAAGGGCAACGATTTCGCCAAGAAGATCACCTACAAGACCGACGGCGCCGATCCGGAGGGGCTGATCCGGTCGTTCCGGAACGACTACAATCCCCGCATCGCCGTCACCGTCGACATGATCGCCACCGGCACCGACGTGAAGCCGCTGGAGGTGCTGATCTTCCTGCGCGACGTGCGGTCCGAGCTGTACTTCGAGCAGATGAAGGGCCGCGGCGCGCGCACCATCTCGCCGGAAAAGCTGCGCGAGGTCACCCCCGACGCCGAGGCCAAGACCCGCTTCGTCCTGATCGACGCCGTCGGCGTCTCCGAAAGCCTGAAGACGGTGTCGCAGCCGCTGGAGCGCGACCGCAAGATTGGTTTCGACAAGCTGATCGACGAGATCGCGGCGGGGCGGCGCGACGACGACGCCTTCGCCACGCTGGCGGCGCGCCTGGCGGCGCTCGACCGCCGGATCGGCGACAAGGACCGCGCCGCCATCGTCAAGGCATCGGGCGGCGTCGATCTGGCGGGCCTCGCTTCCCGGCTGCTGGATGCCATCGATCCGGACGTGCTCGCCGGCCGGGTGCCGGCCGACGCGCCGGCGCCGGAGCAGACCAAGGCCAAGGACGCCGCCAAGGAAGGCGCCGCCGCCCTGTTCGACGACCCGGCGCTGCGGCGGCTGTTGAAGGAGGTCAAGGCGGCGGCCGACATCCGGATCGACACCATCTCCACCGACGCCGTCGTGTCGTCGGGCTGGGACGCCGGCAAGGCCGCCGACACCGTTGACCGCTTCAAACGCTTCCTCGACGAGCGCCGCGACGAGCTGGTCGCCCTGCAAATCCTGTATCGGCTGCCCTACGCGCAGCGCCGGCTCACCTATGACGCCGTCGACGACCTCCGCGAGGCGTTGAAGCGCCCGCCGTGGCTGCTGGAGCCGATCGACATCTGGCGTGCCTACAAGCGCCTGTCCGCCGAGAAGGTGAGGGGCAATCCGGCCGGCACGCTGGCCGACATCGTCATGCTGGTGCGCTACGCGATCGGCGAAGCGGAGTCGCTGGAGTCCTTGCCGGCCGTGATCGCCGGCCGGTTCAATCTCTGGCTCGGCCGCGAAGAGAAGGCGGGCCGCACTTACACCGACGAGCAGCGGTCGTGGCTGATGGCGATCCGCGACCATATCGGCGTCAATGTCGAAATCCGCCCCGAAGACATGATGGACGCGCCGGAGTTTTCCGGACGCGGCGGCATCGTCAAAGCCCGCGCGCTGTTCGGGGCGCGGCTGCCGGGTCTGCTGGACGAATTGACCGAGGCTTTGGTGGCATGATATCTATCGATGGTAGATACCACTTTGGAGGGCAGGTCATGCCCAATCGTGCCGGGAGACCCAAGGCTACGTCGCCAGCCGCGCCCGGCGAGCCGGCGACCGCCAAGCTGTTCATGCACGGCCGCAGTCAGGCGGTGCGCCTGCCCAAGGCGTTCCGCTTCGAAGGCTCGGAGGTGCGCGTCTCGCGGCAGGGCGACAAGGTCATCCTGGAACCGCTGAAGCGGAAGCCGTTCGACGCCGAGGCGTTCTGGGCCAAGCTCGACGCGCTCGGCGCGCGCGATTTTCCGGACCTGACGGACGACGATTTGCGCCCGGATCTCGACGACAAGCCGTCGTTCGATTGACGGCGCAATGTTGTTTCTCGATACCAATGTGGTCGTCGATCTGCTGCGCAGGCGAACGCCGCGGCTGCGCGACAGTTTCGCCGCCGCATGCGCAGCCAGTCGCCCGCTTGCGATCTCCACCGTCGTGCTGTTCGAACTGCGCTTTGGCGCGCTCAACAGCCAACGGCCGGAAGCGAACATGCGCGTCCTCGACGCCTTTCTGGAGGATGCCGGCATGATCGTCGTCGCCTTCGACGAAGCCGCCGCCGCGGAGGCCGCGGACATCCGCGCCGTCCTCAGCCGCGTGGGCGCACTGATCGGGCCCTACGACATCCTGATCGCCGCGCAGGCGCGCGCCCGCAGCGCGATCCTGGTTACCGCCAACCGGCGAGAGTTCGAGCGTGTGCCCGGACTGATGGTGACCGATTGGGCGGCGTGACGGGCTGAGCATGCGCTGATCGCGCACGCGAGACCGACGTGTTGGATGAGTTGAACTGGTGGCGGTGGCGTAATGGATTGTCGTGTGGCGTTGGCGGAGAGAGTTGAGGAGTCGCTTGCCGACGGCGGCCCTTGGCCAGTACCGGAGGGCTGGGCATGGGTGCCGCTAAAGCGCTTGTCCAGCTTTATCGGCCGAGGCCGAGGGCCGACCTATGTCGATAGCAACGGTGTTCCGGTCGTCAACCAGAAGTGCATCCGCTGGCGTCGTCTCGAAGCAAAGCATTTCAAACAAACGGCCCGATCGGCGTTTGTTCGTCTCGCTCCTGAACTGCATCTTCAAGCGGGCGACCTTCTATGGAATTCGACCGGAACGGGCACGATTGGCCGCGCACTCGTCTATGACGGCTCCTTTCCCGAGTTGACTATCGACTCGCATGTTACTCTGGTTCGGCCTGTTTCAGTCCTGCCGGCCTATCTTGGGTACTTTATCGAAACGACGCGCGTTCAGCGGCTCGTCGTTGACAGCCACGTCGGTTCGACAAATCAGCGAGAACTTCCTCGATCCTTTGTGGAAGATTTGTTAATCCCGTTGCCGCCGCTCGCCGAACAACGCCGTATCGTGGCGCGAATCGATGCGCTGTTCGCCGAGATCGCCGAGGGCGAGGCGGCGTTGGTGGCTGCGCGCGACGGGCTGGACACCTTCCGCCGCGCCCTGCTGAAAGCCGCCGTCACCGGCGAGCTGACGAAGGACTGGCGGGCGGCAAACCCGGTGTCGGAGACGGGGCAAGATTTCTTGACCCGTATAATTCAGAATATCGGCGAAGGTGCTGTCCCAAAGGGGCGGAGTCGCCGTGCTAAAGAACCGGCGGCGATAGACCATTCAAACCTGCCCAGGCTTCCTGCGAGCTGGGCGTGGACAAGGCTTTCAACACTTGGTGAATTCGGTCGCGGCAAGTCCCGTCACCGCCCAAGAGATGATGCCCGCCTTTACGGCGGTGAAATGCCTTTCGTTCAGACGGGGATTGTCGCCAATTCGGATGATTACATTCGAACTTATCAGCAGACATACAGCGCTGTTGGCGTTGAGCAGAGTCGCGTTTGGCCTCCCGGGACTCTCTGCATCACCATTGCAGCAAATATCGCGAAAACAGCTATCACGACGTTTGAATGCTGTTTCCCCGACAGCATAGTGGGTCTCACGCCCGTGCGGAAGATCGATCCATATTGGGTTCACATCTGGATGAAGACCATCCAACAGCGGCTCGAAAGATATGCTCCGGCCACGGCGCAGAAGAACATCAACCTCGAAGTGCTCGATGCTGTCATGGTCCCTATTCCGCCTCCAGCCGAAGCTGCCGAAATCCTGCGCCGTGTCTCGGATGCGATCTCCGCCAGTGCAGATGTCCAGGCATTGCTTGAAGCCGAGGCCGCGGACGCGGCACGCCTGAAGCAGTCGATCCTCAAGGCCGCCTTCGAGGGACGCCTCGTCCCGCAGGATTCGACCGAAGAACCCGCCGCCGCGCTGCTTGAGCGGCTTGCCACCACCGGTCCGGCGCCGGCCCGTGCCAAACGAGGCCGCGGCGCGAGGTCTCACGCATGAACGCCCAATCCCTCGTCGCCAAAGTCTGGAATTTCGCACATGTGCTGCGCGACCAGGGCGTGTCCTATCAGGCCTATATCAGCCAGATTTCCTACCTGCTGTTCCTCAAGATGGACGAGGAGCGGGTCGAGCAGATCGGCGAAGCGTCGATGCTGCCCGACGGCGCCCGCTGGGCCGACATCAAGGAATTGTCCGGCGAGGCGCTGGGCGCGACCTACGGCAAGCTGCTCGAAAAGCTGTCGAAGCAGCCCGGCATTATCGGAGCGATCTTCCTCAAGGCGCAGAACGAAATCCAAGACCCGGCCAAGCTCAAGCGCCTGGTCGGCCTGATCGACAGCGAAACCTGGCTCGCTTTGCCGGTCGATGTGAAGGGCAGCATCTACGAAGGGCTGCTCGCCCGTAACGCCGAGGACGTCAAATCCGGCGCCGGGCAATACTTCACGCCGCGCCCGGTGATTGAGGCGATGGTCGCGCTGGTCGATCCGAAGCCGCATCAGACCGTGCACGATCCGGCCTGCGGCACGGCCGGCTTCCTGCTCGCGGCGTGGGAGCACATGAAGAAGCACCCGAAGGCGCGCGACCGTCGGGTCTATTCCGAGCTGAAGAACAAGTTTTCCGGCGTCGACATCGTCCCCGAAGTGGTGCGGCTCGCGGCGATGAACCTGTATCTGCACGGCATCACCGGCGTCGACTCCATCGTCGAGGCCAAGGACGCGCTGCTCGGCGCCGGCGGCAAGACCTACGACGTGGTGTTGACCAATCCTCCGTTCGGCAAGAAGCAAAGCTACCGCATCGTTCGCGACGACGGCGAGATCGACAGCGAGCGCGAGGACTACGATCGCCAGGACTTTTTCGTCACTACGTCGAACAAACAGCTCAACTTTCTCCAGCACATCATGACGGTGCTGGCGCCGAACGGCGAAGCAGCGGTGGTGCTGCCCGACAACGTGCTGTTCGAGGGCGGCGCCGGCGAGACCATCCGGCGCCGGCTGCTGCAGAATTTCGACTTCCACACCCTGCTGCGGCTGCCGACCGGCATTTTCTACAAGCAGGGCGTCAAGGCGAACGTGCTGTTCTTCGACAAGAAGCCGCCGTCGGAGGCGGCCTCCACCAGGGAGCTGTGGATTTACGACCTGCGGACCAACCAGCGCTTCACCTTGAAGGAGCGTCCGATGGTCCGTGCCGACCTCGACGACTTCGTCGCCTGCTACCGGACGGGTCACCGCGCCCAGCGCACCGAAACCGAGAAGTTTCGGCGCTACCCGCTCGACGCTCTGTTGGCGCGTGACAAGGTCAACCTCGACATCTTCTGGCTCAAGGACGACACCCTCGACGATCCCGACTTGCTCCCGCCGCCCGACGAAGTCGCCGCTGAGATCGTCGAAAGCCTGGAGACGGCACTGGAGCGCTTCCGGAACGTGTCGAAGGCGCTGGGGGAGGGGCCGGCTTGAGCCAACCGTCGCTCCGCGGCGCGTCGTCCACGCTGGCCCTCGAACCGACTTGACAAAATTCCTACTGTGACTATAATCCGCTTTGTCCTGTCCACGAGGGGCGCTTCGCGAGGCGTCGTTGAGTGGGACAGATCATCGGCCGGGAGGCTGGCCGGTGAGGGTCGGCGAAGTCGCACTGCGCGGCATCGTCCGGCCGGATGCGGCGTCCTGCGCGGTGTGGTTCGCAGCCACGTCGTCCGGGAAGTCGAGGGTCGCCGTCCGCCGCTACTACGAGCGGCTGCCGCTTCAGAGGCTGGACGGGTCGAGTAGAGGCCGGGGAAAGCCCGCAAGCTCGCTCGGTCCCGGAAGCACGGTCCTTCGGCTCAAAACTCGCCGCGGTGGGCGCGCCGACGAGGCGTCGCGCGATGGTTCGCAGCCATCGCGATCAGCACCACCCTTTGCGCCGACCGGCGCGCCCCCACCCCTCGCTGCGCAGCGACGGGTGCACGGCTCGGACGCATCAGGCGCCGCGAGAACGAAGCGACGTGGCTGTTTGACAAGTGAGCGGGAAAGTCCCCGAGCGGGGCGCGGCTTGGCGCTTACTTCCCATCCTGCAAAATCATCTCCGCGCCCTTCTCGGCGATCATCGCAGTCGGGGTGTTGGTGTTGCCGGAGGTGATCGTCGGCATGATCGAGGCGTCGACGACGCGAAGGCCATCGAGGCCGTGGAAGCGCAGCCTTTCATCGACCACCGCGAGCGGATCGTCGGCGCGGCCCATCTTGGCGGTGCCGACCGGGTGGAAGATCGTGGTGCCGATGTCGCCGGCGGCCTTGGCCAGCGAGGCGTCGTCGTCGCCGACCGACGGGCCGGGCAGATACTCTTCGGGGTGATAGGTCGTCAGCGCCTGCTGCTTCATCAGCCGCCGCGTGACGCGGATCGCATCGGCGGCGACGTGGCAGTCTTCGGCGGTCGACAGATAATGCGGCGCGATCGACGGCGCGGCGTCGAGGGCTGTCGATTTCAGCTTGATCTCGCCGCGTGAAGTGGGGCGCAGATTGCAGGCGCTGACGGTGATCGCCGAGAACCGATGCAACGGATCGCCGAACTTGTCGAGCGACAGCGGCTGGACGTGGAACTGGATGTTGGCGCGCTCCTGATGCGGGTCGGAGCGGGTGAAGATGCCGAGCTGCGACGGCGCCATGGTGAGCGGGCCGCGCCGACGCAGCGCGTAGTCCAGCCCCATCCAGGCGCGGCGTGGCAGCGAGTGATAGATCTCGTTCAACGTGCGGCCGCCGCTGACCTTGTAGATCGCGCGCTGCTGCAGATGGTCCTGCAGGTTGCGGCCGACGCCAGGGCGATCAAGCACCGGTTCGATGCCGAGCGGCTTCAGCCATTCGGCCGGGCCGATGCCGGAGCGATGCAGCACCTGGATCGAGCCGATCGCGCCGGCGCACAGCACTACCTCGCGGCGGGCGCGGGCTTCGATCGGCACGCCGTTCTGCAAGAAGCGGACGCCGACCGCGCGGCCGTTCTCGACCAGTACGCGGTCGACCACGACATTGGTTTCGAGCCGCAGGTTGGAGCGATGCAGCGCAGGCTTTAAAAAGCCGCGCGCCGACGACCAGCGCCGGCCGCGCTTCTGGTTGACGTGGAAATAGCCGACGCCTTCGTTGTCGCCGGTGTTGAAATCGGCGCTGCGCGGAATTCCCATTTCGCAGGCCGCGTTCGCCACCGCATCGAGGATCGGCCACGACAGCCGCGCCGCCTCGATCCGCCAGCCGCCGCCCTTGCCGTGATGCTCGCTGTCGCCGAGGAAATGGTCTTCGAGCCGGCGGAACACCGGGCGGACGTCGTCCCAGCCCCAGCCGGTGAGGCCGAGCTGGCGCCAATGATCGTAATCGGCGGCCTGGCCGCGCATCGAGATCATCGCGTTGATCGCCGAGGAGCCGCCGATCACCTTGCCGCGCGGATAGGCCAATGACCGACCATTCAGACCCGGCTCCGGCTCGGTCTTGAACATCCAGTCGGAACGCGGATTGCCGATCGCGAACAGATAGCCGACCGGAATGTGAAACCAGATCCAGTTGTCGCGGCCGCCGGCTTCGAGCAGCAGCACCTTCCGGCTCGGATCGGCGGATAGCCGGTTGGCGACGATGCAACCTGCGGTGCCCGCGCCCACCACGATGGTGTCGAATTCGCCTTCGATCCGTGCCGTCATCGAGTCCGCCCGTGCATTTTGTCGTTGGGTAGAGGCTTAGCGCCGCGGGTCGGCGCTGTACAGTTGCCGGAGCGGAACGGGCCGGTTAGCCTGCTGGCTTGGACAACTGGAGCCGCACCGCCTCATGCCCGTGATCAACCGTGTCGCCGATCTGCAGCCCGACATCGCGGCCTGGCGCCGCACGCTGCATCAGCAGCCGGAGCTGATGTACGACGTCGACGGCACCGCGGCGTTCGTCGCCGAGCGGCTGCGCGAATTCGGCTGCGACGAGGTGGTCACCGGGCTCGGCCGCACCGGCGTGGTCGGCGTGATTCGCGGCGCCAAGCCGGCGAACGGCGGCGAGATCCGCACCATTGGATTGCGCGCCGACATGGACGCGCTGCCGATCACGGAGGCGACCGGGCTGCCTTACGCCTCCAAGGTGCCGGGCAAGATGCACGCCTGCGGCCACGACGGCCACACCGCGATGCTGCTCGGCGCCGCGCGCTATCTCGCCGAGACCCGCAACTTCGCCGGCGATGCGGTGGTGATCTTCCAGCCGGCCGAGGAGGGCGGTGCCGGAGCTGCGGCGATGATCGACGACGGCCTGATGGAGCGGTTCGGCATCGAGCAGGTCTACGGCATGCACAACGGCCCCGGCATTCCGGTCGGCGCGTTCGCGATCAGCCCGGGCCCGGTGATGGCGGCGACCGATGCGATCGACATCCGCATCGAAGGTCATGGCGGTCATGCGGCGCGGCCGCATCTGTGCGTCGATCCGGTGCTGGCCGGTGCGCAATTGATCACCGCGCTGCAGGGCATCGTGTCGCGCAACGTCGATCCGTTCGAAGCCGCGGTGCTGTCGATGTGCGAGTTCCACGCCGGCAACGCCCGCAACGTGATCCCGCAATTCGCCGAGCTGAAGGGCACGGTGCGGACGATGACCGCCGAGGTGCGCGACATGGTCGAGCAGCGCGTGCGAGACGTGGTGGCCGGCGTCGCGCAGGTGACCGGCACCAGGATCGATCTGACCTACGAGCGCGGCTATCCGGTGCTGGTCAATCATCTGGCGGAGACCGATGTCGCGATCCAGATCGCGCGCGAGGTCGCCGGTGAGGCCAATGTGATGCCGCTGCCGCCGCTGATGGGCGCCGAGGATTTCGCCTACATGCTTGAGAAGCGGCCGGGCGCGTTCGTGTTCATCGGCAACGGCGACAGCGCCGGGCTGCATCACCCGGCCTACGACTTCAACGACGAGGCGATCGTCTACGGCACCTCGTATTGGGTCCGCCTGGTGGAGACCCAGCTCGCGGCGTGACGCTCAGCGTCGCCTCGAATTTCGTGCAAAGCCTCCGTCATGCCCGGCCTTGTGCCGGGCATCCACGTCTTTGCGAGACATGACCGCATGAAAGACGTGGATGGCCGGGACGAGCCCGGCCATGACGGAATCTCATCCCTGTAGCTAAAACTGTGTGCGCAGCCGCGTCGCGATCAGGTGGACCGGGCCACGGTCGCGGTTGAAGGCCGGGTTGGCGATGAACTGATAGTCCGCGGTCAGCCGCCAGGAATACAGCGGCAGGCTGTAATAGGCTTCGATCACCTTCTCGTCGCCCGGATTGGGCAGCCGGCCGTCGCCGATGATCGCGGTCAGGCCGCCGGCGTCGAGATAGGCGATCCGCGACGCCGAGATGTGGTTGAGCAGGCCGCCGATACCGATGGTGTCGTCGGCGCGGCCCCACATCCGTCCCGACAGCGACAGGCCGGCCGACACCGTTCGATCGGAATCGGTGAAGGCGTTGACCTCCAGATTCGGGTTGTTGAACCCGGCGCGGGCGAACATCCCGATATCGGCGGTGAGCTGCTGCTCGAGGCTGGCGGACAGGCCGGTCTTGGAGGTGTAGCGGCGCACGTCGGCGATGTTCGGCGTCGTGCCGGTCAGTTGCGCTACGCGCACCGCGTCGTTGAAATTGCCGAGCCGGGCGCGGTTGAGGAAGCCGGTCACCAACAGTTTGCCGGGAAGCCCCCACAATTCGTGGCGGTGTTCGATCTCCCCGACCATCTGGAACTGGCCGAAGGTCGGGTCGAGGTCGCTGTTGTTCGGCGTCACCGGCAGATCGAACACGCCGGCGCGCACCGTCCAGGCCCCGGTGTACCACTCCGCGGCGGCGCCGTAGGTGAAGGCCCAGGCATCGGCTGCGTAGTCGAAGGTCAGCGCGTCGGCGAGACCCCAATTGAGGAAGTCGACGCGCGGATCGTGAGCGTATTTGTTGACGTCGAAGATATCGGCGACCGAGAACTTGCCGGCGGTGATCACGATGCGGTCGGCGCTCTGCTTGCCGGCGAACTGGTTGGGCCCGCCCTGCACGGTTTCGACCGCGCCGCCGAGATCCAGCGTCTGCCGGACGAAGTAGCGCGGCACCCGCGCATACGGATAGTCGGCGCCGACCTTGTACGACTCCGCGCTCGGAAACGCCGCGACGCCGAAGGTGCCGCTGAGGCCGAAGCCCTGGTTGATCTCCGGATTGATCCAGAACTCGGCGCCGTCCCACAGTCTGGCGCCGACGTAGAGCGTGGCGTCGAAGGTCTGGCGCGCTTGGTTCGGCTTCAGGCTGTTGGCGCCGAGATAGGGCGAGCGGAATCCGGGGGCGTATTGCCAGGTGAGGGTGCTCTGGCCGTGCACCGCGAACCGCTCCAGCTCCAGCGCCTCGATGCCCTTGGTGAAGACATCCGTCTTGGCGATGTCGTCACCGAGCCGATAGTTCAGGCCGAGGCGGACCGCATGAGTCAGCACGTCGGAGGTGACGCGCTCGCCGGCGATCGGAAAGCTGACCGTACCGTTACCGAACCCGGTCGCCAGATATTCGGCCCGCGCGCTCCAGGCCGGTGACAGCGGCACCTCGACGCCGGCACCGGCGGCCCAGCCGAGCCGCCACAGCAGCGCGGTCTCCTGCTGCGCGAGCGCGGGATCCGGCGGCCAGCGCAGCCGATCGTAGCTCCAGGCGAAGCCGGCCGTGACGTAAGGCAGCCAGCCGCCCAGCGCGTAGCCGAGCCGGCCACGGACGGTGCCGCCGAGCAACGCCTGATGATCGTGGCCGCCGACCGTGCCCGACGGCAGGGTATTGCCGGTATTGCCGCCGAGGGTGTTCGGCGAATTGAGGTCGGCCTCGACGCCGATCAGCCAGCGCGACGGCAGCATCCAATTGTAGCCGGCCTGCAGCCCGACCACGTAGCTGCCGGTGCCTTTGAACAACTGAAACGCATCGAACAGATCGATCGAACCGCTGCCGCCGGCCGGGGCGGAGCTCCAGTTGGAGTGACCGGCGACCGCGCTGAAATGTGCGCCGATATAGAACCCGCTCCAATCGAACACCGCGCGCGGCGCGAGCGGTGCTGTGCGCACGAGATCGGCCGCCGCCGCAGGGGCGGTGCAGATCGTGGTGGCAGCGAGGAGTGGCAACAGCAGGTTGGTTTGCACGCGGTCGGTCGTCCAGGTCTTCGAGTTTGCGTCCCGTATCACAGCGATCGGAACACCGGTGCCGCCGATCGGAGCCATCGTCAGATTTCGCGGCGGCGTAGCTGCCGGGCCACAGCCCGGCCTGGGGCAGGCTTGCGACACGCCGGCAAGCAGGAGGGGCACAGGCGGCTGACTACCTGATCAGACCGAAGCGCTTCATCACCACATAGGCGACGATCGACGACAGCAGCATGATCACGATCGCCCAGACAAAGCCGCCGGCGTCCTCGGCGAACGGCAGGCCGTGCAGGTTCATCCCGAACATGCCGGTGACGAGTGTCGGGGGCAGCAGCAGTGCGGTCAGCACCGACAGCACCCGCAGGCTGCTGTTGCCCTGCTCCTCGATCTGCAGATGCAGCTCTTCCTGCAACAACCGGCTGCGCTCGCGCATCTCGACCACCGAATGGTCGAGCCCGTCGAGCCGCTGCGCCAGCTTGCCGGCGCACGGCCGCAGCCGCGGAGCGAGTTCGGCGCTGTCGCGGTCGAACCGATGCAGCAGCACGCGCAGGCCGGATAGATGCCGATGCAGTCGCACGCAACTGCGGCGCAGCCGGCCGAGGCCCTGGCGCAACTCGTCGGTGTCATCGGTCAAAAGCTTCTCCTCGAGCCGGTCGAGCGCCTGCGCCATGTCGTCGGCGATCGCTTCGATCGCCTCGGCGACGTTGTGGACGATCATGTCGAACAGCCCGGCACAGTTCTCGACCCGGTGGCCGGTCTCCAGCGCCCGCCGCGCCTCATCGACCGCGCCGAGCGGCTGGTGACGTCCGGTGATCACCAGATGCTCGGTCATCACGAAGCGTAGCAGGCCGATGTCCTCGGTGATCTCGTCGATGTCGCGGCCGAGATCGGCGATCGCCCCGTACACGCAGCCGCCGACATTGTGGATCTGCTGATAGGCGTCCGCGGCCTGCAGCAAGGCCTTGGCCGGCGGCGGCAGCTCGGTGCCGCCGATCCAATGCAGCGCGCGGGTGTCGGTGAGATCGAGATGTAGCCCTGTCTCTTATACACACCT
>NZ_QPFS01000037.1:0-37726 GCF_010906995.1 Rhodopseudomonas sp. WA056
CCGCCATGCTGTCCCGCACCGCTGAAAACCTGTTCTGGCTGTCCCGTTATGTCGAGCGCGCCGAATATCTGGCGCGGACCATCGAGGCGACGCTGCGCGTCACCGCGCTGCCCAACACCTATTCGGGCCAGGGCAACGAATGGGATTCGGCGCTGCTCACTGCCGGCGTCAGCGCCAGCTTCTATGCGCAATACGACGAGGCCAACGAGACCAACGTCGTCGAATTCCTGTCGATGTCCGCATCGAACCCCTCCTCGATTCGCAATTGCATCGAGGCGGCGCGGCTCAACGCCCGCTCGGTGCGCACCGCGCTCACCGGGGTGATGTGGGACACCATCAATTCGGCCTGGATCGAATTGCAGGAGAACTGGAGCAAGAGCGCCAAGTCCCGCGAGCAACTGACCCAGTTCCTGCGCTTCGTGCAGGAGACCTCGCTACGGTTCGACGGCTCGGCCTATCGCACCATGCTGCGCAACGACGCCTACTGGTTCTCGCGGCTCGGCGTGCATCTGGAGCGCGCCGACAACACCGCGCGGATTCTCGACGTCAAATATCACCTGCTGCTCCCCGAGGAGGAGCACGTCGGCGGCCCGCTCGACTACTATCAATGGTCGTCGATCCTGCGCTCGGTGTCGGCGCTGACCGCCTATCACTGGGTGTATCGCGAGACCCTGAAGCCGTGGCTGATCGCGGACCTGTTGATCCTCAACGACAGCCTGCCGCGTTCGCTGGCGTCGTGCTACGGCAATCTGGTCCGCAACCTCGACCAGATCGGCGTCGCCTACGGCCGCCAGGGGCCGGCGCAGCGCCACGCCCGCGCCGTCCGCAACCGGCTGGAGCACTCCAACATGGAAGACATCTTCCAGCGCGGCGTCCACGAATTCATTCAGGAATTCATCGCCGACAACAGCAGGCTCGGCGAAATCGTCGCCAAGCAGTATCTTATCTGATCGAGCACAGGCGCGCGCTCTGGCCGCCGCCGTAACCGGACTGCCGACGCCATGCGCCTGCGCATCACCCACACGACCAACTACCGCTACGAGCCGCCCGCCACCGGGGTGATCCAGGTGCTGCGGATGACGCCGGGCAGCCACGACGGCCAATACGTCGCCGACTGGCAGATCGACATCTCCTCCGACACCCGCCTCGACATGCATTACGATGCCTTCGGCAACGTCACCCATGTTCTGACAGTCGGCACCACCGAGGATCTCACCATCACCGCCGAAGGGCTGATCGAGACCTCCGACACCGGCGGCGTGCTGAGGGGCACCGACGAACGGTTTCCGCCGCAACTGTTCCTGCGCTCGACCGAGCTGACCGAGCTGGCCCCGCCGATGCTGGCGCTGGCGCGCGAACTGCGCGGCGACGGCAGCGGCGACACCATCGCGTTCCTGCACGCGCTGATGACCGCGATCAACAAACACATCACCTTCGACGACGATCCCACGCATTCAGGCACCACGGCCGCCGAATCCTTCGCGCTGCGCCGTGGCGTGTGCCAGGATTATGCACATGTGTTCATCGCCTGCGCCCGTGCCGGCGGCGTGCCGGCGCGGTTCGTATCCGGGCATTTTCTGCGCGCAGACGGCGTGGTGCATCAGCCCGCCGGCCACGCCTGGGCCGAAGCCCATGTGCCGGGACTCGGCTGGGTCGGGTTCGATCCGGCCAACGGCATCTGCACCACCGACGCCCACGCCCGCGTCGCAATCGGCCTCGACTATCTCGGCGCCGCGCCGGTGCGCGGCACCCGCTACGGCGGCGGCGTCGAGACCCTGACGGTGTCGGTCAAAGTCGATCAGGCCGGCCGGCAGTTTCAGTCGCAATAGCCCGCGCCCTTCGGGGGCTGGACGGCCGGCGCGGATGGGCTAGTGTCCCGCGGCCGATCGGCGCTGCCGCGCCGGCACAATTCCTGTCAGACCTGTGAGCTCGAGGACGAGATGACCTATTGCTGTGGAGTGCTGGTGCGCGAGGGCCTGGTGATGGTCGCCGACACCCGCACCAATGCCGGGCTCGACAACATCTCGACCTTCCGCAAGCTGCACGTCTTCAGCAAGCCGGGCGACCGCATCCTGGCGGTGGCGAGCGCCGGCAATCTGTCGATCAGCCAGTCGGTGCTGTCCACCCTGACCGAGGGCCTGGAGAATGCCGAGACCGGCGAGCGAGAAACCCTGATCGGCGCCTCCAGCATGTTCCAGGCGGCGCAACTGATCGGCCGCGCGATCCGCCACGTCAACGCCACCGAGGCCCAGGCGCTGAAGGCCGAAGACATCAACTACGAAGTGTCGTTCCTGTTCGGCGGCCAGCTCAAGGGCGAGCGGATGCGTCTGTTCATGATCTATCCGGCCGGCAATTTCATCGAATGCACCATCGACACGCCGTATTTGCAAATCGGCGAGCACAAATACGGCAAGCCGGTGCTCGACCGAGCGATTACTTACGATGTCGAGCTGTACGAGGCCCTGAAGACCAGCCTGATCTCGATGGATTCGACGATGCGCTCCAATCTCGGCGTCGGCCTGCCGATCGACGTGCTGGTGGTGCGCACCGACGTCTGCGACGCCGACCTCAACCACCGCATCGAGGCCGGGGAGCCCTACTTCCACGACCTCCGCTCGCGCTGGTCCGCCGCGCTGCGCGCCGCCCACAAGAACATTCCGCGCCCGCCCTACAAGGACCAGGCATGAGGCCGAATCCGTCGTCCCGGCGCGCAGCAAAGCGCGAACGATCAATCTCCGTCGTTGCGGTCCGCGGGCAGTACGAACCCGGAATCCATATTGCCTGCGCCAGCTTCGCGGCTCGGCATCCCCGAAACGGGCTTCGTGCGCGAATGGGGATTCCGAGCCTGCGCGCTTCGGGCGCATCCCGGAATGACGGCGGCGACGGCATTGTGTCCCGATGACTGCCACCGTCTCCAACTGGCGCAGCATGACTGTCGCCGACCTCCCTGTCGTCAATGCGATCGCCGCGGCCGTGCATGTCGACTATCCCGAAGATCCCGCGGTGTTCGCCGAGCGGCTGAGGCTGCATCCCGGCGGATGCTTCGTCCTCGACACCCCCGAGGGCGTCGGCGGTTATCTGATCAGCCATCCCTGGCATCTCGAACAGCCGCCCGCGTTGAACGAGCTTCTCGGCAGCGTTCCGTCGCCGGCTCCCACCTATTATCTGCACGATATCGCACTGTTGCCCGCTGCGCGCGGCGGCGGCGCGACGGCGGCCATTCTGGCGACGATGGCGGAACACGCGGCGACGATCGCGGACACGATCTCTCTCGTCGCAGTGGGCGGAACAGCACGTTTCTGGCAGCGTTTCGGCTTCGAACCGATCAAAAGCGAAGCACTCGCCCGCAAGCTGACGACCTACGGCGGCGAGGCCAGGTACATGCTCGGCCCGGCAGAAGCGATCCGCACCGCGTCGGCGAACCACGGGCAGCAGCGACGATCGCAATCCGTCTATCGCCGCGATTAACTCTGTCTTCCGATCACTGCCGCCTCAAGTTCAAACCGCGAAGCCTGGATGTTAGGTTGCTGGCCACCGGCCGCGGCTCGGCGCGACCGCGGAAAAGTCCACGAATCGAAGGGATCTGAGGGATGAGGAACGTGCCCGGCGCAGCGGGGCTCCGAGGTGAACGGCTGGAGATCGTACAGACTACCGAGCGTCTGCAAGAGATCGGCACGGCCTGGGAGACGTTGTGGGAGCAGTCCGGCGCGCTGGTGTTTCAGAGCCACGCCTGGGTCGCGGCATGGTGGCGCGCCGTTCCCGATCCGCAGCGGCGCGCGCTGTTCGTCGTGCTGGCCTGGCGCGACGATACGCTGGACGCAGTGATGCCGCTCGCGACCTGCAGTCTGCACGGCGTCCGCGTGCTGGAATGGGCCGCCAAGGACTATTCCGACTATTGCGACGTGCTGCTGCGTCCCGGGGTCGATACGGTCCTGATCGAGCGGATGTGGGACCACGCCAGCGCTCAGGGCGGTTTCGACGCTGCGTATCTCGGCCATCTGCTGCCCACGGCGGCCGCGACTACACTCTCTCGCCGGACGAGCCGCAGCGGTCTAATGCTGCGACCGCATCATCGTCACGCCACCAGCCTGCGCGTCGTCGGCCCTTGGGCGAACGGCCAGGCATGGTTCGACTCGCAATCCGGCAATGCGCGGCGGAACTATCGCCGCTCGCTGAAGAACCTGTCGGAAGGCGCCAATGTCGCATTCCGGCGGCTCGGCCCCGACGAGCCGCTCGGGCCGGCGCTCCAGCGCTGCGCGGAACTGAAGCGCGCGTGGTGTGCCCGCAACGGCCTGATCGCCCCGCTGTTCGACGAGGGCGCGCCGATGTTGCAGGCGCTGGCCCAGGTGCTCGCCGACAAGAACCTGCTCCACATCTTCGTGCTCGAGCGCGACGGCGTCGTCGTGGCGATTACCATCAACCTGGTGCAGCACGACACCATGATGGCCTACGTCACCACCTACGACTCCGCCTTCGAGCGCAGTTCGCCGGGCTACATCCTGTTGTTCGACTACATTCGATGGGCGATCGATCACGGCGCCACCAGTATCGATTTTCTATGCGGCGACGAGGACTACAAATATCGCTTCGCCAATCGGCAGGTGACGCTGGCGTCGTTCGTCGGCGGACGCACCTTGCTGGGCAAGGCGGCGCTGCTGTCAGACCGCGCCTGGCACGCTCTCCAGACCTATCGCAGCCGACATCGGCGCCCCGCTTCGAAGGCAGCGTCACGGGAAAGCGGCGAACGCGACGGCACCGAAAAGGTCGCCGAACGCTGACCGCGTCGGCTTGTTGCGGCCGCGGAGTGGCTTTACGGTAAGCGCCTCATCGCAACGACAGAAACTTCCGGGAGACGCCGATGTCCGCCACCAAGATCGCAATCGTCACCGGTGCCGGCACCGGCGTCGGCCGTGCCGCGGCGCTGGCGCTGATGCAGGGCGGCTTCGCCGTGGTGCTGGCCGGTCGCCGGCTCGAACTGCTGAACGAAACCCAGAAGCTCGGAGCCCAGCTCGGGGAGAGCCTTCCAGTCGTCGCCGACATGGCCGATCCGGCGTCGATCGCCGCGCTGTTCGACACCACCGTGCAGCGCTACGGCCGGCTCGATGTGCTGTTCAACAATGCCGGGATCGGCGCGCCGCCGGTGCCGTTCGAGGATCTGCCGCTGGAGCAATGGCAGGCGGTGGTGACGACCAACCTCACCGCGCCGTTCCTGTGCACCCAGCACGCGTTCCGGATCATGAAGGACCAGACCCCGCGCGGCGGCCGCATCATCAACAACGGCTCGATCTCGGCGCACGCGCCGCGGCCGTTCTCGGCCGCCTACACCGCAACCAAGCACGCCATCAGCGGCCTGACCAAGGCCAGCAATCTCGACGGCCGCGCCTACGACATCGCGGTCGGCCAGATCGACATCGGCAACGCCGCCACCCCGATGACCGACCGCATGGTCAGTGGCCCCGGCGCGCTGCAGCCGGACGGCTCGACCCGGCACGAGCCGCGGATGGACGCCAAGGCGGTCGGCGATGCGGTGGCCTATATGGCCGGCCTGCCGCTCGACGCCAACGTGCTGTTCATGACAGTGATGGCGACCAAGATGCCGTTCGTCGGACGCGGCTGAGCCGCGCCCTCCAGAACGATTATCAGCTTCTCAGATAGTTGCCGGTGCAAGGACGGCCGCCGGCTACCAATCCGCATGGAAGCTCCCACTCAGGATGTGGTGGATCGTTGCATTCGGCGAATATTGAATTGATAAGGATATCGGCAGCGAGAACCTCATTCGGGGGCGCAGATGCGGGAATCGTTCAAGACCGTTCGGGCACTGGGACTGCTCGGTCTTTTGGCCGGCATCGTGCTGATCGCAGGCGTCGCGCCGCCGCGGGCCGACGACACCGCCGAGACGTTGCGCCTCGCGGTCGGCGGCGAGGCCAGCTTCAGCCTGAAAGAGAATCCCTCGACCGGCTATCGCTGGCACCTCGACACCAAAGCGAGCCGCAATCTCGATCTGATCGAGATTTCCGACGCCGGCTACCGCCAGGGCGGCGGCGACGTCGTGCACCAGCCGATGGTCGGCGTCCCCGGCACCCGGTCGTTCCGCATCGTCGCGCGCAAGGATGGCACCGCCACCGCGGTGTTCGATTACTTGCGCGACTGGGAGAACCAGGCGCCGGCGCAGCGCCACACCGTCACGGTCGAGATCGCCCCGCGCTGACCCGCAGCTATGCGCCGCCGGTGCGGATGAAATCAGCCACCTGCGGGTTGCTGCGCAGCTCGGCGAGGTCGTCCGCCGTCGGCAGTTGCGGCCGGTCGCGCGCGACGTTGACGACGCAGAGAAAGCCGAGGCAGTCGCCGCGGTTGGCGCGGAACTGATGCCAGGTCATCGGCGGGATGAACACCAGATCGCCCTGCCCGACATCACTGATCACCTCGCCGACCAGGCACTGACCGCGTCCGCGATGGATCATCACCGCATGCACATGGGCGTGGCGCTCCAGCGTCGAGTAGCCGCCCTCGGCGACTTCGAAGTAACGCCACTCGCAGGCGAGGTTCGGATCGGCGAACAGCAACTGCCGGGTGATGTCCTGAAACGGCGCCTCGGCGGTCTGCTTGTAGGGCATCACCGCGACATCATCCCAGCGACCCGGCGCAGTCTGGGCGCGAACACCAACGCGTTCACCCGCGGCCGGATGCGGCACCGCTGCGTTGTCATTGGCCATGGCTTGCCACCTCCGCGGTGAAACGAGCTGCCTGCTCGGTCAGGTGTTCGCCGGCGGCCAGCAGGCTGCCGCCGATCAGCAGCATCACGTCGGAGCCGTAGAATGCCAGCAGTGCGGCGATCCGATCAATCGCGATGCCGCCGGCCGGTACCGGCAGGCACGGCTTCAGATCGTGCCGGTCGCGCCGCGCCGCCTCCGCCAGCGCGCGGCAGGTGCCCGGCGCATAGGCGAACCGGCCGCCATGATGCGGGAAGATCGTCGCGTCGGCGCCGAGCAGCCGGAACAGCTTGCCGAGCAGCAGATCGGGCGCGATCCGCTGCGCGCCGGCCAGCGACGGATGCGCCAGCACGATCAAGCCTGCGGCCTCTTTGGCCACCAGATGGAAATTCGCCAGCCCGACGACCATCGGCATCAGCATCACCGCCGGCAGCTCTTCGCGACGAACAATGTCGAGCTGCCGCCGCATGTCGTCGAGCGAGCCCGAGACGTGCGGCGCGTACAGCGTGGTGGCGCCGCGCGAGTCGCTGGCCTGGCGCAGCGCGGCGGCGACCGCGGGCACCCGCGCGGCGAACGGACTGAAGGCCTGGTCGGCGATGCCGTGGTCGTCCTTGATCAGGTCGATGCCGCCGAGCGCCAACCGGTGCGCAAGACTCGCCAGCGCTTCCGGTGGCAGCCCCTGCGGCTTCAGCGCCGACGCGGTCAGCGCCCGCCGCGGAACCCCGAGCCGGGCGCGAATACCGCCAATGCCGAACTTCGGCCCGCCGAACGCGGCCGGATAGCCAGGCGGCAGCTCGACGTCGGCCAGCGTCACGTCGGGCAGGATCGAACTGTTGCCGAACAGCATGTTGATGAGCTGCCCGGGCTCGGCCGGCGCGGTTGCGCTCGCCAGGCTGATCCGCACCGCGAAACGCGCTTCGCCGATCGGCTCGATCGCTTCGACCCGGCCGAGGATCTCGTCGCGGATGCGCTGCTCCGTCACCGCCGCCAGCGGGCACTCGACGCTCTGCTCGATCGCCAGCGCCTCGGCGCGCGCAGCGATCTCTGCCGGGGCCGCGGCGACCTGATAGGTGACAACGATCCGTTCGTTCATCTTCGGTCCATGCAATCACGCCCGAGGTGTCGCGCCTGTCTAGCACAACCTGTTCGCTCGCACTGTCGCCGGACAGCACGAAGCGGCGATGACGGCCTCACCTCGGCGGCCCGCGCTTTAGTCGACTTGCCAGCTCGCCCTGCGCTGGCCTACCCATCGGCTTCGGCTCGGGGGACATAATGCTGCAACTGCAATCCGGATTCGGCGTGTTCGCGCTGCTGATGCTCGCGTGGGCGTTCGGCGAACATCGCGACCGCGTCTCAGTCCGGCAGGTCGCGATCGGGCTCGGGCTCACGCTGGCCACCGCGGCGGCGATGCTGAAGCTGCCCGGCGCCGCCCATGCGTTCGGGGCGATCAACGAGGCGGTCGGGGTGATTTCGGCGGCGAGCCGGGCCGGCACCGCGTTCGCGTTCGGCTATCTCGGCGGCGGGCCGGCACCATTCGACATCAAGGCACCGGGCTCCGATTTCATCCTCGCGTTTCAGGCGCTGCCGGTGGTGCTGGTGATGAGCGTACTGACCACGCTGCTGTTCTACTGGAAGATCCTGCCGCCGGTGGTGCGCGGCATGGCCTGGCTGCTCCAGCGCACGCTCGGCGTCGGCGGCGCGGTCGGGCTGTCGACCGCCGCCAACGTGTTTCTCGGCATGGTCGAAGCGCCGCTGTTCATCCGTCCTTATCTGGCGCAGCTCACCCGCAGCGAATTGTTCCTGGTGATGACCGGCGGCATGGCCGGCATCGCCGGCACCGTGCTGGTGCTGTACGCCACGCTGCTGGCGCCGGTGCTGCCCGACGCCGCCGCGCATTTCGTCATCGCCTCGGTGCTCGGCGCGCCGGCCGCGATCCTGGTCAGCCTGATCATGGTGCCCGAGACCGAGCCGCGCGCCACCGGCGGCGAACTCGCCGCCACCGGAAAGATCGCCGTCAGCAGCATGGACGCCATCGTCAAGGGCACCGCCGCCGGCCTCGAACTGCTCCTCAACATCATCGCGATGCTGATCGTGCTGGTGGCGCTGGTGTACCTCGGCAACGCCCTGCTCGGCCTGCTGCCGCATATCGGCGGCGAAGCGATCACGCTACAGCGGCTGCTCGGCTATGTGATGGCGCCGGTGTGCCGGCTGCTCGGCCTGCCGTGGGATCAGGCCGTCACCGCCGGCTCGCTGATGGGGATCAAGACCGTGCTCAACGAGCTGATCGCCTATGTCGAGCTGTCGAAGCTGCCGGCGGACGCGCTCGATCCGCGCTCGAAGCTGATCATGCTGTATGCGATGTGCGGCTTCGCCAATTTCGGCAGCCTCGGCATCATGCTCGGCGGCCTCACCGCAATGGCCCCCGAGCGCCGCGAAGAAATCGCCGCCTTGGGCCTGCGATCGATCGTCTCCGGCACGCTGACGACGTGTCTGATGGGCGCGGTGGTGGGGCTGCTGACGTGAACAGACCGCGTCTTTCGCCCGCATACGCTGGCTCTGACCACCAGAAACAGCGCCGCCGCCAGCAATATTTGGAAAAGATCGCGCCGCAATAGAGCATCCGCGCCTGCAAGTTTCCTACAGATAATGATGTCATATATCTTTTGATCTGAATTTCTAGAAACACATCGATCGACACTGTTCGACTAGGATCGCCGCCCAGCCAATTTCGCAGTTGTTGCCGGAAGACAATTTTGCCCTCCTCCTCCCTACGAAGTCGCGCGGCTGCGCTGACGCTACCCGCCCTTGTTGCTGCCTTGGCGGCATGGCTCGGCGCCGCCGCCTTCGCTTTCCGCTCCAGCCTTCTGACATCGTTCGGCCTGGTTTTCGGCAACGGCGGCGACGGCCGGCTGATTGCGTATCTGCACGAACATCTTTTTGCGGCCCTGCAGGGGCGCGCCGAACTGCTGTCGCCGGCGTTCTACTTTCCGCAAGAAAACGCCCTCGGCTACACCGACGCGTTTCTGCTCGACGCGCTGCCCTTCGCGGCGTTGCGCGGGCTCGGGTTCGATCCGTTTCTCGCCTCGCAGCTTCTCGCCATCGCGCTGTCGCTGTGCTGCTTCATGGCGACGCTGGTGATCGGACGCCGCTATCTGCGGCTCGGTCCGGCACTGGCGATCTGCGCCGCGGTGCTGGTCACCTTTCCCAACAACCTGATGTTCAAGACAGCCGAGGCGCATCCGAACTTCTTCGCGCTGTACTACGTGCCCTGTCTCGTTCTGCTGGCGCTGTGGGCGATCGAGGACTTTCCGCGCCCGACCAAATGGTCGCTGCTGCGCGCCGGCGGCTTCGGGCTCGGCTATGGGCTGCTGTTCGCAACCTCGTTCTACGTCGCCTGGCTGTTCGCTCTGACGCTGCTGTTCGGCCTCGGCACCATCGCGGTGCTCCGTGGCCGCGAGGCGATCGCGCTGCTCCGGCGACATCCCGGTTCCTGCGCAGCGCTGATCGGCGCAGCAATCGCCGGCTTTGCGATCGGGGCGATACCGGTGCTGGCGATCTATCTGCCGGCCCTGCACCAGCAGGCCGGGCGCTCGTTCCGCGACTATGTCAGCTTCGCGCCGTTTCCGAAGGATCTGATCAATCTCGGCGTGCACAACATGGCGTGGGGCTGGCTGGTCGATCGGCTGATCGGCGACGCCCAGCACGAGCGCGCACTGGCGGTGACGCCGCTGATGACTGCGGCGCTGGTGATCCTGCTGCTGCGGCTGCGCCGCACGGCGCCGGCACGCCCGATGCCCTGGCAGATCGTATTCGCGAGCGTCTGCGTGGCGGTGTGGGGATTGTCGTGGCTGGTGACGCTGCGGGTCGGGACGTTCAGCGCGTTCTGGCTGCCCTATCACCTGGTGCCGGGTGCCGTGGCGATCCGCGCGGGCGACCGCATCCAATTGCTGGACAATCTGTGGCTGGTCGCCGGGCTGATGGTGCTGCTGCAATATTGGCTCGACTGCGCGCCGCGGGCCGAAGGCGCCCGGCGCAAGCTGATCGCCGGCGTGGTCGCGGCGCTGTGCCTGATCGAGCAGATCAACCTGCAACCCGCCGGTCTGGAGCGGCGCGAGGAGCTGGCGCGGCTGGCGGCGGTGCCGGCCGCGCCGCCGCAGTGCCGCGCCTTCGTGGTCGACGCCGGGACCGCGTTCGACGGCAAGCAATTGGACGCGATGTGGATCTCCGCCAAGCTCGGGTTGCCGACTCTGAACGGCGATTCCGGCTGGGCGCCGCCCGGATGGCGGCTGAACGATCCGACGATCGACTACGACGAAGCGGTGCGACTGTGGATCGCCGCCACCGGCCTCGACGTCCCACTGTGCCGCTACGACCGCAGCGCGCGTCAGTGGTCGCCCGATCCGCAGTCGGCCGACGAGCTCAGCGCCAAGCGGCGCTGACCGGGACGTGCAGCGTGATGGTCGCGGAGCGCGAGCAAGCAGGCTTCCGGTCGATCGTCTCCGGCCCGCTCACCACCTGCCTGACAGGCGCGGCGGTCGGGGGATGACGTAGGTCGTCTTCATCCCAGTCCGTTCGGCATTTGACTAATTGTCAACAAAAGCTTGCCCTCTGCCTGGTGTGCGAGCGAATCGAGCGGAGATACCAAGTGTTCGACAACCCACGCAGGCACATCCGCCTCAAGCGTGACGTCGTAACTGTTTCCGTCGCGAAGAACTTCACCGACCGGCCGTAAGCCGGATTTCTGGTTGGGAAGCAGCGAATTCGGCAAGATGCCGACGATCGCACTGTTATCGAATAGGACCGTCCGTTTCGCGATCAGGGCCGCGCTGGGTAACAGTCCAAGAGTCCGATGGTATCTCGCCATGATCCGATCTCGTGGGACGTCATGCCCACCGGCGGCAACTCGATTCGCTACACGGGATACGTTGATGTCCGGATCAGAGGTACATACGAAATACAGCGTCACATCATAACCGGCATCATCGGCCCGGATCATGAAGTCGATCTTGCTTGGATGCGACATCACGGTCTCGAAGCTGAAGTCGAGCCTCCTATCCAAGCAGGTCTGTCGCTGAAAATCGGCAATCTGTTGCGCTTGCTTCGAACGCCGAGGCTCAGGCAAATCGAGCGTCGTCGCGATCTGGTCCGCGTTGATGTGCTCGCCACAATCGATGCCGGCTTCCATCAAGTAATCTACGAGAGTACTCTTGCCGGACCCGTTTGGACCGGCGATCACCAGAAGGAACGGCGCGTCAGGCAATCAATCGCTCCGTCCATGGTTTTGTTTGGACATGTCCGAATTTGCCGCCACTGGATCGGAATTGATGCCGTCCTCGAAAACGGCCACCAACCCGGACGGTTGCCGCTGCGCGAGTTTCGAAGCGGCCTGACCATTCTCGAGGAAATCGACCGTGCCCGTCACGACCAAGCCTGCGTCCTGAGCTCTCTTGGCGGCTCTCAAGGCGGCATTGCCGCCCAACGCC
The DNA here is from genome assembly GCF_010906995.1 of Rhodopseudomonas sp. WA056. Lineage (NCBI taxonomy): Bacteria > Pseudomonadati > Pseudomonadota > Alphaproteobacteria > Hyphomicrobiales > Nitrobacteraceae > Rhodopseudomonas > Rhodopseudomonas sp. WA056. The sequence goes on from NZ_QPFS01000037.1 coordinate 12,194, forward strand.
GCCAACTCCTCCAGCGACAAGTCCACCGCACGTTTGCGCATTCAACCACCTCACGACGCCAGCTCCGCTCGACTAACGTAGGTTGTATGTCCAGCAAAAGCCAGTTGGCGACCGCGTTCAGTTCAGTCGAAACAGGCCGTCAACTGCCTTGAATTCCGCAGGCTGCACGAGATCTGAATGAGCTACGCGAACCGCAAACAGCGGCCCTTCGAGCTTGGTCTGCCAGAAAGCAAGAAATTTGAAGAGTTCTGGGAATGTCGGACACAGGTCGTAGTCCTGCCACGTGTAGCTCTGCAGCAGCCACTGCCGGTCGGGGCGGCGATAGAGAATCTCGGCAGTCGTCAGACCGTAGCCGAGCACCTGCTTCCTGAAGTCTTCAGAAACTGAACCTCGTTCGACCATAAATCCTCCTTCCCGAACCAGCCATTCCGCAACAGTTCATGACCGGGATTGCCTGGGAATGCCGTCCTTCCGTCTGCTGTCCCCGCGGGGCTGGCTCCGGTCTTCACTTGCCAGTCCCGAGCATCTGAAAATGTGACGCATGTCGGCTGGGCATCTCAAGTGCAAAATCGACGGCAAATGCAGAAAAAGTCAGCGTTGGCAGCGACTTAACTCAAGTGCTAGCAGACGCACCGACGGCCACGGGACACTCGGGGCTTGATCGCCGCCGCATCCTCGTTCACGGTGTTTGGCAGATGTTCCGCGCGAGTGCTAAAAATTTCGCGCGCAGCCCTTGTCTGTCCAAAATCCCTCGACTATCTCGTCCCTGTCGCGCTGGCACTCGGTGTCCGCGACTGCCAAAATTTCGATTTCTGAAACAAGTTCAGAAACTTAGGAGGACTTGCATGAACTTCCGTCCGCTTCACGACCGCGTCGTGGTCAAGCGCATCGACGCCGAAGAGAAGACCGCAGGCGGTATCATCATTCCTGACACGGCCAAGGAAAAGCCCTCGCAGGGCGAAGTCGTCGCCGTCGGCCCGGGCGGCCGCGACGAAGCCGGCAAGCTGATCCCGATCGACCTCAAGGTCGGTGACCGGGTGCTGTTCGGCAAGTGGAGCGGCACCGAAGTCAAGATCGACGGCAAAGAGCTGCTGATCATGAAGGAAAGCGACATCATGGGCGTCATCACCGACGCCGGCGCCAAGAAGAAGGCGGCCTAAGTCACAGGCAAAGCCCCTCACCCTGAGGAGCGCCTGCAAGGCGCGTCTCGAAGGGTGAGCGTCACACACCGAACCCACTCATCCTTCGAGACGCGGACCTGCGGTCCGCTCCTCAGGATGAGGTCTCGCCATAACCCCAAGGGAAACCTCATATGTCCGCTAAAGAAGTCAAATTCGGCGTCGACGCCCGCGACCGCATGCTGCGCGGCGTGGACATTCTCGCCAATGCCGTGAAGGTCACGCTCGGTCCGAAGGGCCGTAACGTCGTCCTCGACAAGTCGTTCGGTGCGCCGCGCATCACCAAGGACGGCGTCACCGTCGCCAAGGACATCGAGCTCGACGACAAGTTCGAGAACATGGGCGCCCAGATGGTGCGCGAAGTCGCCTCGAAGTCGGCCGACGCCGCCGGTGACGGCACCACCACCGCGACCGTGCTGGCCCAGGCGATCGTCCGCGAAGGCGCCAAGGCGGTTGCCGCCGGCATGAACCCGATGGATCTGAAGCGCGGTATCGACCTCGCAGTGGAAGCCGTCGTCGCCGACCTCGTCAAGAACTCCAAGAAGGTCACCTCGAACGACGAGATCGCCCAGGTCGGCACCATCTCGGCCAACGGCGACTCGGAGATCGGCAAGTTCCTCGCCGACGCGATGAAGAAGGTCGGCAACGAGGGTGTCATCACCGTCGAGGAAGCCAAGTCGCTCGAGACCGAACTCGACGTCGTCGAGGGCATGCAGTTCGACCGCGGCTACATCTCGCCCTACTTCGTCACCAACGCCGACAAGATGCGCGTTGAATTCGACGACGCCTACATCCTGATCAACGAGAAGAAGCTCTCCAACCTCAACGAGCTGCTGCCGCTGCTCGAAGCGGTGGTGCAGACCGGCAAGCCGCTGGTGATTGTCGCCGAGGACGTCGAAGGCGAAGCCCTCGCCACCCTCGTGGTCAACCGTCTGCGCGGCGGCCTCAAGGTCGCGGCCGTCAAGGCGCCGGGCTTCGGTGACCGCCGCAAGGCCATGCTGCAGGACATCGCGATCCTGACCGGCGGCCAGGCGATCTCGGAAGACCTCGGCATCAAGATGGAGAACGTCACCCTGCAGATGCTGGGTCGCGCCAAGAAGGTGATGATCGACAAGGAGAACACTACGATCGTCAACGGCGCCGGCAAGAAGGCCGACATCGAAGCCCGCGTCGCGCAGATCAAGGCGCAGATCGAGGAAACCACCTCGGACTACGACCGCGAGAAGCTGCAGGAGCGTCTGGCCAAGCTCGCCGGCGGCGTCGCGGTGATCCGCGTCGGCGGCGCCACCGAGGTCGAGGTGAAGGAGCGCAAGGATCGCGTTGATGACGCGATGCACGCCACCCGCGCCGCGGTCGAGGAAGGCATCGTTCCGGGCGGCGGCGTCGCGCTGCTGCGCGCCTCCGAGCAGCTCAAGGGCCTGCGCACCAAGAACGACGACCAGAAGACCGGCGTCGAGATCGTCCGTCGCGCCCTCTCCGCCCCGGCCCGCCAGATCGCCATCAACGCCGGCGAAGACGGCTCGGTGATCGTCGGCAAGGTGCTCGAGAAGGAGCAGTACGCCTACGGCTTCGACTCGCAGTCGGGCGAATACGGCGACCTGGTCAAGAAGGGCATCATCGACCCGACTAAGGTGGTCCGCACCGCGATCCAGAACGCCGCGTCGGTCGCAGCGCTGCTGATCACCACCGAAGCGATGATCGCCGAACTGCCGAAGAAGAACGCCGGCGGCCCCGCGATGCCCCCGGGCGGCGGCATGGGCGGCATGGACTTCTAAGCGAAGTCATCGTCGCAGAGACAACGAAGCCCGGCGGAGACGCCGGGCTTTTTTGTTGGCCTGCCCTGACGTCTCCCGGCCCCCGCACCCCGGAAGCCAGAAACCCGACCTTGACTGTTACGTGATACGTATCACATACTGAGCGACATGATCCGCAGCTTCGCCGACAAATCGACCGCGCGGCTGTTTCGCGAGGGCGTCTGTCCCGGACGGTGGCGCGCGATCGAAGCGGCCGCGCTGCGGAAACTCGACATGGTCGACGCCGCGACCCGGCTCGACGATCTTCTGTCGCCGCCAGGCAACCGGCTCGAAGCGCTGAAGGGTGACCGCCGCGGCCAGTATTCGATCCGCATCAACCAGCAATGGCGGATCTGCTTTCGCTGGACTCCCGATGGCCCCGAAGCCGTCGAAATCGTCGACTATCATTGAGGAGTGACCGACATGCCTCGACTCCGTACCCATCCCGGCGAAATTCTGCGCGAGGAATATCTGGTGCCGCTCGGCCTCTCCGCCCGCGCTCTGGCGAAAGACCTCGGCGTGCCCGCCAATCGACTCACCGAGATCATGCGCGGCAGCCGCGACGTCAGCGCCGACACCGCGATCCGGCTCGGTCGTTACTTCGGCACGGATCCGCGTTTCTGGCTGAATCTGCAGGCTGCGCACGATCTCTCCAAGGCCGAACAGACCACCGACTACAAAAGCATCGTGCCGCGCGCGGTGGCGTAGCATCACCCCTTCGTTCCGCCGCCTTCTGGATTATGGGGAGTGCCGGCACACCAAATCGCCCGCCGGAGCAGCACTATGGCCAAATCCGCAAATTTTCTCGACAGGCTCGACGACGGGCTGCAGCTCGTAGGGCGGAATAGCGAAGCGTATTCCGCCTCTCTTCCTTTCACCCCTCCCCCTTCACCGGCTCAAAACTGATCTTCAGCCGATGCCCCGTCGCCTTGGCGAACCGCAGCAGCGTCCGCGTCGACGGTTGACCTCGTCCGCTTTCCAGTCGCGCAACCGTGCTCTGCGTGGTGTTCATCCGGCGCGCGAGTTCGGCCTGGCTGAGGCCGGCGCGACGGCGCGCCTTGGCGATCGCGGCCATCACGTTGAACTCCGGTTCGAGTGCGTCGTACTCCGCGCGATACGCCGGGTCTTTGCTCCAGGCCTTGTGCAGATCCTTGATCTTGGTCATCGCGTCTCCCGAACTAACGGTCCCTATTTGACGGTCTTGGCGCGCTGCCTCGCGATCGCCAGTTCGCGCGGAGGTGTTTTCTGCGTCTTCTTGACGAAGGCCCGCACCACCACCACGCGCCTGCCCTCCGCGGTGACATAGATGGCGCGGGAGATGCCGTCGCGCCCGGTGATGCGCAGCTCCCACAACCTTTCTTCGAGGTGCTTGACGCTGTCGCGCGGCAAAGCCTCGAATCCGATCTGCTCGATCAGCTCGGCAACCGCACGAACCGCGCCCGCATATCGGCCGGCAATGCTCCGATTTCGGCATCCACAATTGCATTGAGCGTCTCGACCACCCACCGCATGATCGGAGACTATCGCAAAAATGCGATAACGGCGACAAGCTTGATGCGCTCTCCGGCCGGCTCCTGGATTGCGTGCGGTGCGATCTCGGCTACAGATGGTGCCGGTACCGTTCCCTCGAACACCGGTCCCTCACCATGCCCGACCTCCCGCCCCATCTCGCGCAACTCGAAGAGGACCTCGCCGACATCGGCCCCGACGTCATGCAGGTCGAAGAGCTCGACGGCTTCATCGCCGCGCTGCTGGTCTGCCCCGAGATGATCAAGCCCGGCGACTGGCTGCCGACCGTGTGGGGCGGCGACGCGGACGAGCCGGCGCCGTTCACCGATCTCGATCACGCCAACAGCATCTTCGCGCTGATCATGCAGCACTACAACGAGGTCGCGACGACGCTGGCCGAGCATCCCGAGCGCTACCGTCCGCTGATGCCCGGCATCGGCACGGGGGACGTGGTCTGGGAGATGTGGATCGACGGCTTCGGAGCAGCCGTGGACATGTGGCCGGAGCATTGGGAGCGGCTGCAGGATGCCGACGACACGACACGCGCGGCGTTCGACGGCCTGTCGGGGTTGGTCGACATCTCCACGATGATGGTGGACATCTCCGAAGACGACCGCGAAGCCCTGGCAAAGACGGCCGACGACAAAATCACCGGCTGGCTCATCGCCCTGAATACCTGGCGGATCGCCAACGCCCCCTCGCCCCGCACCATCGAATGGGGCCCGCCAACGCCGCCGGCCCTGCCGCCCACGAAGCGCGCCAAGATCGGCCGCAACGAGCCATGCCCCTGCGGCTCGGGCAAGAAATACAAGCGCTGCTGCGGACTGAACTGAAGCGCGGGCGACGCTCCGGCTCGGACCACATCTCCTCGCCCCTCAGAACAGCAGGTCCGGGCCGTGATGAGATCCGTGCGCCCTATTCGTCCGCGTGCTTCAGGATCGCCTTCAGCAGCCCGGGAAAGCGCGCGTTGATGTCCGCCTCGCGAACGACATTGCGGTTCTCGACGCCCTTCTTGGAGGTCTGAACCAGGCCGGCTTCGCGCAGCACACGAAAGTGGTTCGACAGCGTCGACTTCGGGATGTCCGGACACGGCGCCGCCGCGGTGCAGGACATGCAGTCGCCTTCTCGCAGCAGCGCCTTGACGATCCGCAGCCGCATCGGATCGGCCAGCGCGGCGAGCACGCCGGCCAGCGTGATGTCCTCCCGCGCTGGGTGAGCGAACTGCACCATGAAAAAGATATAGGCGGCCCCTTGATCTGGTTCAATAGTCCTATATTTCCGAACTATTGAACATAACCTCGGATCAGGACTGAACGACCATGACCAAGACTCTGCAAGGCAAGGTGGCGCTGGTGACCGGCGCATCGAAGGGCATCGGCGCCGAGATCGCGCTGCGGTTCGCGGCCGAGGGCGCATCCGTCGCCGTCAACTATGCGTCGGACCAGAACGGCGCCGACGAAGTGGTGCGCAAGATCACCGCGCAAGGCGGCAAAGCTGTCGCGGTCGGCGGCAGCGTGGCCGATCCGAAAGCGGCCCAGGCGATCGTCGACGCCACCGTGGCGGCGTTCGGCCCGATCGACGTGCTGGTCAACAATGCCGGCGTCTACGAGATGCTGCCGCTCGACGCGATCACACCGGAGCATTTCCATCGCCAGTTCGACGTCAACGTGCTCGGCCTGCTGCTGGTGACGCAGGCGGCGGCGCGCCAGTTCAACGACGGCGGCAGCATCGTCAACATTTCATCCGGGGTCTCGACGATCGCGATGCCGAACACCGCGGTGTACGGCGCCACCAAGGCCTCGGTCGACCTGATCACCGCCGTGCTCGCCAAGGAGCTGGCGCCGCGCAAGATCCGCGTCAACGCCGTCAATCCCGGCATGGTGGTCACCGAAGGGGTCAAGGCCGCCGGTTACCACGACAGCGGGATGCGGCAGCAGGTCGAAGCCATCACCCCGCTCGGCCGGATCGGCGAAGCCGCCGAGATCGCCGCGGTGGTCACCTTCCTCGCCTCGAACGGCGCGTCCTACGTGACGGGCGAAACGCTGCACGTCACCGGCGGCGTGAAGTAAGCGCGCCGTCCCCGCAGGCCCCGGCGATTGCGCGCCGAGGCCTGCGCCGACACGGCGGCACCGCGACTTTCCACCAAGCGGCAAGAGAGACCGCGCGAGCCGCAAACGTACGACGAAGTACGTTACGTTCCGCGGTCACGCGCTTCCAGAAATTGAATCGTCAGCGTCGCAACGAAATGCGCTCCTCATCGTTATGTCGCACCGGCATCCCGTCCGGCCGAAGAGGAGAAAGCTCGTGAAGACACTCGCCTTTGCTATCGCCGCTGCAGTGACGCTCGGTCTGGCTGCGATCAGCGCCCCCGCCTCCGCAGCCTCGCCTGCGCGGTCTGCTCAGACGACGACGGCGGCGCCGATCACCGATTTTTCCGCACAGCGCCATATGGAACGTCGCCGGTCGTATCACCGCGGTCCGCGTTGCACGGTTCGCAAGGTCGTAACCCGCACCCCCTACGGTCGCCGCGTCGTTCGCACCACGCGGGTTTGTCGCTGACAGCCCGTGCGGGTCTGCGGCCGATCGGCTGCTTGCGAACAATCAGGGGCGGATCGGAAACGGTCCGCCCCTTTGTTCTGGCCACTGCGATACTCGTCGCTGCGCTCAGGCCGCGGTGAGTTCGTCGAACGCCGTCAATCGCCGTCTCACCAGCGATCGAAATCTCCGCGTCCGATACGTCCTTCGTCGCCGCGTGACTCGAACTCCGGTGCCGGCGCCTGACGCCGCACGGTGCGAAGCGGTCGAGCGTCGGTCTTGGGCGGATTGAACACCACGTAGCAGGCCGGGCTCAGCCGCGGTCCGGCCTCGCGCAGGCAGCTCTCGATCCGTGAGGCGTCGGGAATGAACTGCCCGCACAGGCGGAACGCATCCGGTGTGCAGGCCTCGCGCTGCGCGGCCGTGCCCTGATCTTGAGCGACGGCGGCGCCGCCGACAAAGGTGGTGAACGCGATCACGCCGACAGACAGCCGTGGGGTCATGGTCGATCTCCGTTTGATCGACCAAGTGCGAGCCCGGCCAACTAGTTCCGGCCGGAGCGTTCACGGATTGTGGAGAGACGGCAATTCGGACACGCCGCATGCGGGGCCTGCCGACGACGTGATGGTCAGTTGATCAGGTCAGGTTGCCGACCACCACCAGACGCTTGACCTCGCCGCGTTTGAACGCCTGGAGGAATGCGTTGTAGTCCTTGAACGACACGCAGCCGTTGGAATCGCCGCGCGGCCCGAGCATGTAGGAATGCGCCAGAAGTCCGGTCCGGCCGAAGATCACCTCTTCGCCGCCGACCGGAGTGAGGCGGATCGCGGCGACACCGTGGAACAGCCGCTCGCGCATCTTCAGGTCGTAGATGTGCGGCGGGGTGGCACCGTGCATCTTCACAGCGACGTGGCGCGGATCATCCATTCGCGCGCCGAGACCCGAATGCGCCTCGAGCTTGGAGCCGTCCGGCATGTACACGGTCTTGGCGGTGATGTCGTAGACCGCGGTGTAGCGGTCATCGTCGGACGGGTTGAAGGCGCTGTCGCGAACCTGACCGACGTCCAGATCGCTGGTGTCGGCGGAGGCGTAGGCGAGCGCCGGGCTGTCGACCTTGCCGAACAGCTTTTCGAAGAAGCTCGACTTCTGGTTCTGCGAAGCCACCAGAATCGCCGATTTGGCGCGGGCGACCAGCGCCTCGTGGCTGAAGGGGTTGCGAGACGGATTGCGCGGAGCGACCGCGGCGATCGACTTTCGCTGCGGCGGAAGCGGCACGTTCATCGCTTCCTTCACCGGCGACGGCGGCGGCGCGACGCCGACCTTGGCATCGTCCTCGGTCTCGGCGGCAGCGGCTGTGCGATTTTGCGCCGGCTGTTTGAACCTGTCGGGCTGGAAGCCGAACGAATAGGAAGGATCTAGCAGCGCGTAGTAGCGGTGGCCGGTCTTGGCGGGTTCGGCAGCCTGGACGCTGGCAGTCACCGGAACGTCGGTCGGATCTGCGGAGGCGACCTGGACGCCCTTCTCCTCTTGGCGCTTGAACGCGGATTTCAGCGCTACCGAGGCCATCGACTGCGGCGCGGCATCAGCCGCGGCGGCGAGCGGTTCGAACCGTGCGGAGAACGAGGTGCGCTCGATCGCCGAGCGGCTGCCCTGATCGTCACGCCACGAGCCGACGGTCGGATAGATGCTGGCGCCGACGGTGTTGGCATAGACCGTCCAGACGCAACCGATCACCGGCAGCGCGATTCCGATCGCGCCGAGCGATTTTCGAAACCCCATGTAGCGGGCCCCACGTTGGTTGGACAGCGACCGCCGCCCCGTGCCGACTCTCATTCGCTCGCTTCCCGACTTTCCCCATCGGTTCGCGGCGAACCCAAGATACCGCATACAGATGTGGCAGAACAGAGGAGCGCGATTAAGGCGGGTTTTAGTTAAATGCAGTTTAAGCGGCCTGACATCGGAACCATGCTCCGTTATGGTTAATGAATGGTTACTCCGACCCGGAACATAATTTCTCGTTAGATCAGATACTTGCTTAAGCACGGAACCCGATCTGGAGCGCCGCTCGGCGGTTCCGCCCTGTTTTGGCGGTTGTCCCCGGAATACTACGGGAGGTTGAAAGCGGGTTCCGGACCGGCCCCGTGACGCTTCGGCGCACCTCGCTGCGACTCACCAACCATGGCATACCGATTGCATCTGAGCCGCGTTCTTACGTTTTGAGGCCCGGAATGTCAGCTTCCTTCGATCGTTATGTCAGCTTCAAACACTGCGACTGGGAGGGGCGCTCCGAGCGGGTGATGCAGCGGCTACAGCGCCACGTCGATGCCGCCGAAAACCCGTTCTGGGCGTACTTCGCCCAGAAGCGCATTGAACTTCGCGACAAGCAGGGGCTCGACGATCTCCGCATTCTGCACAACTACCTGCCGACGCTGCGCGAGCTGCTGGAAGACAACGGCGATCTCGAAACCCTCGAGATGCTGGAGGATCTGGAAGCCAACCTGATGTGACCCGGCTGGCGCAGCCGCCTCACGGATAGCGCAGGCGCGGATACCAGCCGGAGCCTCTGCCCTCCGGCGTGGCGTCGAGGATGGTCCACAGCGGCATCAGATCCGGCGCGCCGCGCGGATCCTGCCCCGGATCGCTGGTCGCACCGGTCATCTCGCCGCCCCAGAAGTGCCGGATCACGCCGTCGCGGCAGGTGAAGACATTGAACGCCGGTACCTCGTCTCCGTCCGGGGTGACCCCGTGATAGTCCCGGCTGAACGCGCCGGTCAGGTCGGTGAACAGCGGCAGATGGCGCCAGCCGCGCTGCCGTTTGAACGCAGTCAGGCGATCGATCGGCGACCGCGCGATGATGGCGAGCGCCACCCGCTGGGTGATGTCCGGCACCTCGCCGTCCCATCCGCTCAGCAGTGAGGTGCACATCGGGCACGGCTCGGCGCGCTGCGGGCCGTACATGAAATTGTAGACCACGAGGCTCTGCTTGCCGCCGAACAGGCCGGCGAAGTCGGTCGGCCCACCCTCGCCTTCGAAAGCGTAGGACTTTGTGACTTCGCCGCCCGGCGGCAACCGCCGGCGCTGCTCGGCCACAGCCTCGATGTGGCGCCGCAGTTCGATCTCTTCGGCGAGCAACGCCTCGCGGGCACGGCGATAGTCGGCACTCTCGTTCGGATAGCGCACGCCGGCGGCGCGGGCGAGCTCGATCGCAGGCTTCAGGGTCATGGCGGCTCCTTCGATCCATGGTGTCTCCATGAGACGAACGAGCCTGCGGCGATCCGACAGCCGACGATGAACCTCGGGTTGGAACCCGCTAGGACGAGCGGCCAGACGCGGTGAGGAAATCGAAGTCGCAGCCGTCGTCCGCCTGCAGCACCGCGTCGTGAAACAGTTGCGCATAGCCGCGGGCGGGCCGCATCGCCACGGTCGCCGGCAACGAGGCGCGGCGGCGTGCGAGCTCGGCCTCGTCGATCAGCAGATCGATGCGCCGCGCGGCGACGTCGAGCGCGATGCGGTCGCCGGTCTGCACCAGCGCCAGCGGTCCGCCCTCGGCGCTTTCCGGGGTGATGTGCAGCACGATGGTGCCGAACGCGGTGCCGCTCATCCGCGCGTCGGAAATCCGCACCATGTCCTTCACCCCTGCCCGCGCCAGCTTCAGCGGGATCGGCAGATAGCCGGCCTCCGGCATCCCCGGCGCGCCTTTCGGCCCGGCGTTGCGCAGCACCAGCACATCATCGGCTGCAACGTCGAGATCGGGATCGTCGATCCGCCGCGCCATGTCTTCCAGCGTGTCGAACACAACCGCCCGGCCGGTGTGCCGCAGCAGGCCGGGCGATGCGGCGGCGTGTTTGATCAGCGCCCCGCGCGGCGCCAGATTGCCGCGCAGCACCGCGAGCCCGCCCTCGGGGCGGATCGGATTGTCGCGCGAGCGGATCACGTCCTGTCCCGGCACCTCTTCGGCCTGCGCCACCACCTCGCGCAGCGTGGTCCCGGCGACGGTGCTGGCGTCGAGATCGATCAGGCCGCCGAGCTGCGCCATCAGTTTCGGCACGCCGCCGGCATGGTGGAAATGCTCCATGTAGTGCGCGCCGGACGGCTTCAGATCGACCAGCACCGGCACCTTGCGGCCGATCGCATCGAACTCGTCGAGATCGATCCGGTGCGGCACGCGGCCGGCGATCGCGGTGAGATGGATCAGCCCGTTGGTCGAACCACCGATCGCCTGCAGCACCACCTGCGCGTTGCGAAACGCGGCCGGCGTCAGGATCTCGCTCGGGCGCGGCCCCTTGGCTTTGGCCATCGCGGCGGCGACCCGGCCGCTCGCCTCGGCGGAGCGAAACCGCTCGGCATGCGGCGCCGGGATCGTCGCGCTCATCGGCAGCGACAGCCCCATCGCCTCGATCATGCAGGCCATCGTCGAAGCCGTGCCCATCACCATGCAGGTGCCGACCGACGGCGCCAGCCGGCCGTTGACCGCTTCGATCTCGGCATCGTCGATCTCGCCGGCGCGATACTTCGCCCATAGCCGCCGGCAGTCGGTGCAGGCGCCGAGCACCTCGCCCTTGTGATGGCCGACCACCATGGGGCCGACCGGGATCACCACCGTCGGCAGATCGGCCGACACCGCGGCCATCACTTGCGCCGGCAGGGTCTTGTCGCAGCCGCCGATCACCACCACCGCGTCCATCGGTTGGGCGCGGATCATCTCCTCGGTGTCCATCGCCATCAGGTTGCGCAAGTACATCGAGGTCGGATGCGCAAAGCTCTCGGCGATCGAGATGGTCGGAAACACCATCGGCATCGCGCCGGCCAGCATCACGCCGCGCTTCACCGCCTCGATGATCTGCGGTGCGTTGCCGTGGCAGGGATTGTAGTCGCTGTGGGTGTTGGTGATGCCGACGATCGGCCGATCGAGCGCGTCGTCCGAATAGCCCATGGCCTTGATGAAGGCTTTGCGCAGGAACAGCGAAAATCCTGAATCGCCGTAAGCTGTCAGTCCCTTGCGCAATCCGTCGGCCATGGTCCGTCCCGCTGCAGTTTCGCAGGCACTTGAAGGACGGCGGCCGGCGATGTCAATCGCGTGGTCAGGTGATCGCTTTGGCCACAACCAGCGCGATCAGAATCGCGACGCCACTGAAGGCGATGGTCAGGAACTGACGTCGGTGGGAATCGGAAGGCAGCGTGTTCATCGGATCCTTCGCCCTCGTCCGGGCGAGTCGATCGCCCCGGAGCCGCGGCACTTAAGCTCCTTTTAACGACGGTAAGATGAACCAACTACTCGGACGAATACCGGACCCGGAACAACCCGAAAAACACAAACGCCGAGACGGAGGAACCGTCCCGGCGTTGCTGGTCAGGTAGTTGTGACTCGACTAGGCGGCGTTGAAGCCGGCGATCGCCTTGACCTCGAGATATTCTTCGAGACCAAACTTGCCCCACTCGCGGCCGTTGCCCGACTGCTTGTAGCCGCCGAACGGCGCGGTGCGTTCGTTGGGCACGCCTTGCAGGTTGATGTTGCCGGCGCGGATCTTGCGGCCGACCGCGCGGGCCCGATCGACCGAGCCGGCCGAGACGTAGCCGGCCAGACCGTACGGCGTGTCGTTGGCGAGCTCGACCGCCTCGTTCTCGTCCTTGGCGCCCATGATCACCAACACCGGCCCGAAGATTTCTTCGCGCGCGATGGTCATGTCCTTGGTGACGTCGGCGAACACCGTCGGGCGCACATAGAAGCCCTTGTTGACGCCTTCCGGCAGGCCGGGACCGCCGGCGACGAGGGTGGCGCCCTCCTCGATGCCCTTGTTGATCAGCGTCTGGATCTTGTCCCACTGGATGCGGTTGACGACCGGACCGATGGTGGTGCCCTCGGCGCGGGGATCGCCCGCCTTGGTCTTCTCGGCGACGCCCTTGGCGATCGCGGCGACCTCCTGCATCTTCGACAGCGGCACGATCATCCGGCTCGGCGCGTTGCACGACTGACCGGAGTTGTTGAACATGTGCATCACCCCGCCGGTCACCGCCTTGGTCAGGTCGGCGTCCTCGAGGATCACGTTGGGCGACTTGCCGCCGAGTTCCTGGCTGACGCGCTTCACCGTCGGCGCCGCGCGCTGGGCGACGTCGATGCCGGCGCGGGTCGAGCCGGTGAACGAGATCATGTCGATGTCCGGGTGCTCGCTCATCGCCGCGCCGACCTCCGGGCCGAGGCCGTTGACGAGGTTGAACACGCCCTTCGGCACGCCGGCTTCGTGCAGGATTTCGGCGAAGATCAGCGCCGAAGTCGGGGTGAATTCCGACGGCTTCAGGATCATGGTGCACCCCGCCGCGATCGCCGGGGCGACCTTGCAGGCGATCTGGTTGAGCGGCCAGTTCCACGGCGTGATCATGCCGATGACGCCGATCGGCTCGCGCACGATCATCGCCGAGCCCATCGGCTCCTCGAACTGATAGTTCTTCAAGACGTCGAGGGTCGACATGATGTGGCCGAGGCCGGCGCCGGCCTGCATCTTCTCGGCCATCGGCAGCGGGGCGCCCATCTCGTCGGAAATCGCCGCGCCGATCTCCTTCATCCGGCTCTTGTAGACCGCGATGATCTTTTCGAGCAGCGCGATACGCTCTTCGCGGCTGGTCACCGAGAACGTCTCGAACGCGCGCTTGGCCGCGGCGACCGCCTTGTCGACATCGGCCTTGGAGCCGAGCGCAACCTCATACATCGCCTCCTCGGTGGCGGGATTGACGACCGGCGTCGACTTCTTGACGACGGGATCGACCCAGGCGCCATCGATGTAGAACTGCATGCGGTTGACCATCGTGAACCTCTTGCTTGATCGCGGGTGGTTGGTGGTGAGTGTGATCAGGATCGGTGCCGTTGCGCGAGACGCTCGCCTCGATGCAAGGTCCGACTATCGACCACCGCCATGTGCGGGAACTGCATATAAATTCACCGGCATCCACGTCGCAAGGCATGGTCGCACAATTGCGCGTGTGCGGCGTGATCGGTGGAGACCTTCTACCATCAGACGGAAATTGCAGCGATCCTGCTGCAACGCAACATCAAACGGCTTTGGCGACCCGCGCCGCACCCATCGGCTCGCCGGCAGTGAGGGCACGGTAATGCGTGATCGGCTGCGGCCGCCCGATCAGATAGCCCTGCACTTCGTCGCAGCCGGCACGGGCCAGGAACGCGAGCTGGCTTTCGGTCTCGACGCCTTCGGCGATCACCGGCAGTTTCAGCGTGCGCGCCAGGCTGAGGATCGCTTCGACGATCGCGGCCGTTTCCGGGTTGATCTCGAGCTTGCGAGTGAACGCCTGATCGATCTTGATCTTGTCGAACGGAAACGATTGCAGGTACGACAGCGACGAATAGCCGGCACCGAAATCGTCCATCGCGACGCGTACGCCGAGATTCTTGATCTTGCGCAGGATCGCGATCGCGCCGGAAAAGTCGTCGATCAGCACGCCTTCGGTGATTTCGATCTCGAGCCGTGACGGCTCCAGCCCGGTCTCCAGCAGGACTTGCAGAATCAGCGCCGGCACGTCGAGACGACGGAAATCGAGCGGCGAGAAGTTGACGGCGATCGCCAGCGGCTTGGCCCACGACGCCGCCTCGGTACAGACGCTGCGCAGCACCCATTCGTCGATCGGTCCGATCTGCCCGGTCTCTTCGGCCAGCGGCACGAACAGCGCCGGCGACACCATGCCCCGGATCGGATGACGCCACCGCAGCAGCGCCTCGAAGCCCACGATCTCACCGGACGTAGTCGCTTGCGGCTGGTAGTGGATTTCGAACTGCCGCTGCTCCAGCGCCACCGCGAGCTCGCGCTGCAGCGCGCGCTTTTCGCGGATCTGCAGGTCCATCGCCGGCTCGAACAGACACACTGTGCCGCGCTGCTCGGTCTTGGCGCGATACAGCGCAACGTCGGCATGAGCGATCAGCGCATCGGCATCCTCGCCGTCGCGCGGATAGACGCTGACGCCGGCGGTCGCGCCGACTCTGATCCGGTGGCCGTCGACCTCGAATTCGGAATCGCACAACCGGGCCAGTTGCAGGCAGACGTCCTGGATCGAGTCCGCCGCAGCGTCCGGCGGTGTGACGATCGAAAACTCGTCGCCGCCGGGCCGGGCCAGAAAGCCCCAATGGCAGGTATCGGCGAGGCGCCGCGCCATCTCGGCCAGGACCGCATCGCCGACCGCTTGGCCGAACACGTCGTTGATCTCCTTGAAGCGGTCGATGCCGAGCCGGATCACCGCAAAGCTGGCGTCGAACCGGCGGGCCTGTTCGACGCTTGCCACGATCCGCTCGTTGAAGGCGGCACGATTGGGCAGACCGGTGGCGACGTCGTGCAGCGCCAGATAGGCGAAACGCTGCTCGGCCTGTTTGTGATCGGTAATATCGACATGCTTGGCGATCCAGCCGCCGTTCGGCAGACGCTTCAGGTGGATCCGGATGTGCCGCCCGTCGCGCAAATCGGCCACCACGCTGGTCGGACCGCGGGAGACCAGCGCCGCGCGCAACTCGATCAGTTGTCCCGGGTCAGTGACGAAGTTGCCGGCACTACGCATCAGCGCCAGTATCCGAAGCAGGCTTTTACCGGCGATATCGCGGCCGGGCGGGATTCCGTAGATGTCGAGGAACGCCTCGTTCCAGAGCTGCAACCTGCCCCCGGCGTCGAACAGACAAAAGCCACGCGCTGTATCGTTGACGATCGCGTCGAGCAGCATGTCACGCTCGGCCAAGGTCAGGCGGGTGCGGCGGCCGGCGAGCAAATTCAGCCACACCGCCATCATCCCAAAGCAGGTGGTGGCGATCACCGAGCCGGTCATCAGCCCTAGTGCCCAGATCGGCGCCGACGGCGCGTCCGAGGCGACCAGCAGCGCCAGTGCGGCAGCAGCGGCGACCGCGCTCGTCGCCGCTGGGGCGGTGGCCCACATCCAATGCCGACGCAACTTGCCTTCGCTGACCCGGATGCTGCGCAGCCCGCCATAGCTCGCGACGACGCCGAGCGCACACAGCACGGCAGCCAGGGCGATCATTCCCAACGAGTGGGCGCTAGGTGCGGAAGATAGTTCGGCCATCGGCGATTGGAACCTGCTTTCGCTTCGCACTCTGGCATCCGGGTTTTGCCTAATGCTTAAAGCGGTCACAGAATTGCCCGAAGCTGCAGGGGCCGAACGCCGCGCCGCAACCACTACTCATAAAACCGGGAATATTGCAGCGTGCAGCCGGCAAGCGATGACGGCGACGTCGTGCGCGACGCCGTTGCTGCGTCAGCTCACGGGCTCGGATACGGCTCCGAAGGCAGGGCCGGCTGCCGGCGGCGCAGTCTCTCGCGATGCGCCGTATAGATGCCGCTTCCGATGATCACCGCGGCGCCGGCGAAGGTCCACAGATCCGGCACTTCGCCGAACACACCGAAGCCGAGAAACGAGACCCAGACGAGCTGGCTATAGGTGAACGGCGCCAGCACCGAGGCGTCCGCATAACGATAGGCCAGCACCACCACCCACTGCCCCATCGTCGAGGCGAGCCCGACCAGCAGGCCAATGCCGATGTCGTGCCAGCTCGGCGTCACCCAGACGAACGGCACCAGCGCGCTCAGGGTGACGAATCCGACCACCGCGGAGAACGACATCGTCACCACGGCGCGATCGGCACCGCTGATCATCCGCGTCAAGGTGAGCGTCAGCGCCCAGCCGAGCGCCGACAGGATCGGCAGAACGACCGCAGGATCGAACGCCGCCGAGCCCGGCCGGATCACGATCAGCACGCCGACGAGGCCGACCAGCGTCGCGATCCAGCGCCGGATGCCGACGTGCTCGCCGAGCAGCGGAATCGACAGCGCAGTGACGAACAGCGGCGCCACGAACGAGGTCGCCGAGGCCTCGGCGATCGGGAGGAACTGCAAACCGGTGATGAACAGCACCGACGACGCCACCAGCGCCAGCGCGCGCAGCACCTGAAGCTTCGGCCGCGCCGAGCGCAGCGGCGCCTCCTTGGAGGCCAGCGCCACCGGGATCATGATCAGCACGAACACCAGAAACCGGATCCAGCCGATCTCGACCGGCGGCAGCGTCCGGCCGAGATATTTGGCCAGCGTATCCGAGCAGGCGAGAAACACCGTCGAGCCGACGATCAGCGCGATACCGCGCAGCGGGTGGTCGGCATGGCGATGGGTCAGCCGGCGCACGGCGTCGTTACTTGGCGAGGTGACGGTCAAGGCTCGATAACGCTTTGGGGATGACAGAAGGCGGGGCGGCTCCGCGGGCGGAGATCCGATCTACTAACAATCCGACAAAACGATGTTCGCCGCGCCGGCACAAGTGCCGAAATCGCGACTCGGTCATGCGGCCGGTCCCCGCGCCGACGGGTGCTCAGCACCTCGTCCCAGCACGGGCACGCAGCTCACAACATCGGCAGGCTGGCCGGCTCAGGCCCGAGCGGGCAGGCCTGGTCGATCGCGGCAATCTCGTCGTCGGCGAGCTGCAGCCCGGCTGCGGCGGCATTTTCCGCGACGTGGATTATGCTGGACGCCTTCGGGATGGCGAACACCGACGGCCGCCGGGTCAGAAACGCCAGCGCCACCTGACGCGGGCTGGCGCCATGAGCATCGGCGATGCTCTGCAGCAGGCGACCGGCCGGACTGCGCGGCGCCGGAAATTCGTCGTGACCGAACGGCGAATACGCCGTCACCGCGACGCCATGAGCTTCGCACCACGGAATCACGGCGTGTTCGATCGCCCGCTCGAGCAGATGATACAGCACCTGATTGCAGGCGATCTTGCCGTCGCCGGCGATCCGGTGCAGCTCGCGCAAATCGCCGGCGTCGAAATTGCTGACGCCCCATGACAGAATTTTCCCGGCGGCAACCAGCTCCTCGAACGCCGCCACCGTCTCGCTGAGCTGATAATGCCCGCGCCAATGCAGCAGATAGCAGTCGAGCCGGTCGGTGCCGAGCCGCGCCAGGGAGCGCTCGCAGGCCGCGATGGTGCCGCGGCGGGAGGCGTTGCCCGGTAACACTTTGGAAACCAGGAACACCTCGTCGCGCCGGCCGGCGATCGCCTCGGCGACCAGCGGCTCGGCGTCGCCGTACATCTCGGCGGTGTCGATATGCGTCAGGCCGAGATCCAGGCCGCGCCGCAGCGCGGCGATCGCCGACGCGCGGTCACCCTGGTCGATGTACCAGGTGCCCTGCCCGATCGGCGCCAGCTTCGGCCCCATCCGGCCGAATCTGCGCATGTCCCCAGTCACCATCCACTCCCATCACGATGACGCCGTGCTCGCCATCATCGGCCGCGGCGCGGCGCCCTGGCCCGGCTTCAGCCGGAACTCGTAGGTCATCAAATGCCACGGTCCCGCGGCTGCGCGGCCATCGGGCATCACCGCATCATTGCGCAATTCCACGTTGGAAATCAGTTCCTCTTTGACCCCGAACACCACGTCGGATTCCAGATATTTATCACCTTCGACGAAGACATGGGTGACCAGCGGCTCGAAACCAGGAGCGCTGATCAGAAAATGCACGTGCGCCGGCCGCATCGGATGCCGCCGCGCTGCCAGGATCAGGTCGCCGACCGGGCCGTCGATCGGGATCGGGTAGCTGCACGGCAGGATGGTGCGGAACGCGATGCGGCCGTCCGCATCGGTGGTGAACCGCGCCCGCAGCGACGGGCCGCGCTCGGCATAGCCGGGTTTCTGGGAATCGTAGAAGCCGTCGTCGTCGGCGTGCCAGACGTCGACCGCGGCCTGGGCGATCGGCGCGCCGTCGAGATCGGTGATGCGAGCCTCGACATACATCGGCTCGCCGTCGACGCCTTGAGAAATGTCGGCGCCGCGCAGCATCGGCCTGTGCTCGCCGACATAGAATGGTCCGAGCACCGTCGTCTGCGTCGCGCCGGCGCGGTCACGGTGGTTGACGGCATCGACCAGCATCGAAACCCCGAGCACATCCGACAGCAGGATGAATTCCTGCCGGCTCGGCGTGCACTTCTGCCCGGTGCGGGTGAGAAAATCGATCGCCTTCTCCCATTCCTCGAAGGTCAGGCCGGTGCGGCGGACGTAATCGTGCAGCGAGCGCACCAGTTCGCGCATCAACAGCTTCATGCGCGGATCGGGGGTTTCGTCGAAGCTCTTGACGACCGCCTCGGTGAGGTCGGTCTCGTCGAATTGAGGCATATCGCGCTCAGATGTCGTTGGAGAGGCGGCGACGGTACACCATGCTTCCCGTCGCGGTAAGCGCAGCCGCGGAAGGCCGGCATGCGCGGAAGGAGAGACCTGCGCGCTCCGCCGATCCGCACGCGGCCGATAGGACGCGTCACGGTTTTCCGATATCAAAGGCGCCCGAGCGAACCATCCCAGAATCCGGGACCGCCAACCGGACGATCCACGATCTTTAAGGAGTGAAGCGATGCCGAGCCAAGCCGCACTTGCCCAATCCTCGACGCCGACCATCGGATCGGCCGCCAGCGCCGGAATGTCCGAGGCCGCGCTGCGCCGGATCGACGACCATCTGCGGCGCCTGTATGTCGATTCCGGCAAATTGCCCGGTACCCAGACGCTGGTGTATCGCCGCGGACAGATCGTGTACCAGTCCTCGCTCGGCTTCGCCGACGTCGAACGCAAGGTCGCGGTGCGCGACGATACCATCTTCCGCATCTATTCGATGACCAAGCCGATCACCTCGGTGACGCTGATGATGCTGTTCGAGGAAGGCCGGGTGCAGCTCGACGATCCGGTGGTCAAGTACATCCCGCAATGGGCCAATCTCGGCGTGTTCCAGGCCGGCATCGCGCCGTATTTCCTGACCAAGCCGCCGGCGCGGCCGATGCAGGTGGTCGACCTGCTGCGCCACACCTCCGGCCTGACCTACGGCTTCCAGAACCGCACCAATATCGACGCCGCCTATCGCGACAAGGGCATCGGCGCGTTCGAGAAGGCCGGGACGCTGGATTCCTGGATCGCCGATTTGGCGCAGATCCCGCTGGAGTTCTCGCCCGGCGACGCCTGGAACTACTCGGTGTCGACCGACATCATCGGCTACATCGTGCAGAAGATCAGCGGCATGCCGTTCGAGCAATTCGTCAAGCAGCGCATCCTCGATCCGCTCGGCATGACCGACACCGACTTCTACGTGCCGCCCGCCAAGGCGCAGCGGCTCGCCGCCTGCTACACCGCCGACGGCAAAGGCGGCATGACGCTGTCGGACGATCCGGAAACCTCGAGCTTCTTGAGCCCCCCGGCGCTGATCTCCGGCGGCGGCGGCCTGGTGTCGACCACCGCCGACTATCTCACCTTCTGCCGCGCGCTGCTCAACGGCGGCGAGCTCGGCGGCGTCCGGCTGATCGGCCCGAAGACGCTGAAGCTGATGACCAGCAATCATTTGCCCGGCAATCGCGACCTGACCCAGATGTCGCTGTCGATGTTCTCCGAAGCCACCAATGCCGGCATCGGCTTCGGGCTCGGCTTCGCCGTCAACATGAACCCGGCGCTGACGCTGCTGCCGGGCTCGGCCGGCGAATATTATTGGGGTGGCGCCGCCTCGACCGCGTTCTGGATCGATCCGGCCGAAGAGCTGATCACCATCTTCATGACCCAGCTCATCCCCTCCAGCGCCTACCCGATCCGCCGCGAACTGCGTACGTTGGTGTACAGCGCGATCACGCAGAGCAACGTGTAGCCTAGCACAGCCTCCGCTTCGTCATTCCGGGGCGCGAGCGCAGCTCGCGAACCCGGAATCTCGACCTTCAGTGCACCGCAGAGATTCCGGGTTCGCTCACTTCGTGAGCGCCCCGGAATGACGCGGAGAGAGCGGAGCGCGATAACCGCGCAGCCTCAAATCTTGCGCTCCCGCCCCTGCCAGAATGGATCCCGCACCGCGCGGCGCAGCAGCTTGCCGACCGGGCTCTTCGGCACCTCGTCGATGAAGCGGACCTGCTTCGGCACCTTGTAGCTCGCCACCCGCTCCCGCGCGAAGGCGATCAGTTCGGCCTCCTCGGCACTGGCGCCCTGGCGCAGTGCCACGAAGGCCGCGACGCTCTCGCCCCATTTATCGTCCGGCAGGCCGACCACCACCACCTCGCGCACCGCCGGATGCGCCGCCAGCGCGTCCTCGACCTCGCGCGGATAGACGTTGTAGCCGCCGGACACGATCATGTCGGAGGTGCGGTCGACCAGATACAGATAGCCGTCCTCGTCGAAGCGGCCGACGTCGCGGGTGCGCAGCCAGCCGCCCGGCAGAAACATCTGCGCGTTCAGCTCCGGCGCGTTGTAATAGCCCTTCATCGCGAACGGCGTGCGCAGCGCGATCTCGCCGGCCTCGCCGGGCGCGACCTCCTCGCCGGCCTCATCGACCAGCTTGACTTCGCAGTCGATCGACGGCCGACCGCAGGACGCCAGCCGCTGCTCCGCCTTCGGCCCGACGTGATCCTGTTTGGTCAGGTGGGTGATGAAGATCGGCGCTTCGGACTGGCCGTAATATTGCGCAAACCGCGGGCCCCACAGCTTCAGCGCCCGCTGCATCACCGGCCGCGGCATCGGCGAGGCGCCGTAGATGATGCTCTTGACGCTGGAGAAGTCAGCCTGCTCGATGCCGGGATGATCGAGCAGCATGCCGATCATGGTCGGCACCAGATTGAGCGCGGTCGGCTTCCAGCGCTCGACCGCGTCCAGATAGCTCGCCGGCGTGAAGCCGGGCAGCACCGCGGCGACGCCGCCGCGCAGCCAATACGGCACGATGAAACAGCCCGAGGCGTGGATCATCGAGGCGGCGTGCAGCATCACGTCGCCCTCGCCGACCTCCATGTTGATCAGCACGTTGGTGGCCATCGCCGCCCAGCTCGCCTGGGTGTGCTCGACCGCCTTGAGCTTGCCGGTGGTGCCGGAGGTGAAGATGGTGATGACGATGTCGTCCGGCTCGCAGCGCCGCGCCGGCGGCGCTTCGGACTGCGCCTTGGCGAGCTGCAGCAGATCGTCCGCATCCGCGCTGCCGATGCTGATCAGCTTCAGGCCCTGCATCGCCTGCGCCAGCTCGCGCGCCCGCTCGGTCAGGTCGGTACCGTGGATCAGGATCGAGACCCCGGCGCCTTCCAGCATCTGCTGCTGTTCGACCAGCGACAGCCGCGAGTTCAGCGGCACCCGCGACAGCCGCGATTTGACGAAGCCGAAATCGATCGGCAGCGTGTAGATCGAATTGTTCAGCAGCATCCCGACCCGGCTGCCGACCTCGAGCTTGAAGGTGTCGATGAAGACGTTGGCGATCCGGTTCGACAACAGGTCGACCTCGGTGAAGGTCATGCGCTGATCGCCGAACATCACCGCCGTCTTCGGCCCGTGATACACCGCGCCGCGCCGGATCATCTCGGATGCCAGCATCGTCGTCCTCCCTCGCTTCGCGCCCGCCGCTTGCTGCGCCGTGGCTGTAAGGTCATCACACCATCCACTCGTCATTCCGGGGCGCGAGCGACAGCTCGCGAACCCGGAATCTCGATGTTCAAGGCACGGCTGAGATTCCGGGTTCGTCCGCCTGCGGCGGACGCCCCGGAATGACTCGAGGAAAGTTGTGCGCCCCCTGAATGACCGCCTGCGGCGGTCACTTCCCCGGCCACACCGGCTTGCGCTTCTCGGCGAAGGCTCTCAGGCCTTCCTTGGCGTCCTCGGTCATCGCAAGCAGTGCGATCTGGCTTTCGGTGTAGGCGATGCTCTCGTCGAACGACATCGCGGCGATCGCGCGCATCGCGTATTTGCCGCGGCGGATCGCGGTCGGCGATTTGTCGGTCAGCCGCTTCGCCAGCCAGTCGACCTTGGCGTCGAGCTCAGCCGTCGGCACCGCGTAGTTGAGCAGCCCGGCCGCAAGTGCGGCTTGCGCATCGAACGGCTCGCCGGTCAGCGCCCATTCGGCGATCAGCCGGCGCGGCGCGATGTCCTGCAGCAGGCTCATCACCTGCATCGGAAACACCCCGACCTTCACCTCGGGCAGGCCGAACACGACATTGTCGGCGGCGACCGCCATGTCGGTCATGCACAACAGCCCCATGCCGCCGGCCATGCAGGTGCCGTTGACCCGGGCGATCGACGGCTTGGTCGAATTCTGCGCCAGCCGCAGCAGATCGGCATAATCGACATTCGGCTTGGAGAAATCGAACGAGAACGCCGCCCCGGTCGATTGCAGGTCGGCACCGGCGCAGAACGCCTTGTCGCCGGTGCCGGTGAGCACGATCACCCGCACCTCGGCATCGTCATGCGCCTGCTTCCAACCACGGGTGATGCCCTCGACCACGCTGGCGTTGATGGCATTGCGCTTGTCGGGACGGTTGATGGTGATCCAAAGCGCATTGTCGCGCTTGTCGATGATCACGGCGTCGTTGCTCATGGCAGTCTCTCACTCGGCAGCGGATTGGATCTCGGCGACGATGCGGCCGGCGGTGACCTGCTCGCCTTCGGCGACATCGATTGAGATGATGCCAGAGCCGGGCGCCGTATGCACATGCTCCATCTTCATCGCTTCCAGCGTCAGCACCGGCTGGCCGGCCTCGACGCGGTCGCCGGCCTTGACCAGCACCGCGACGACGCGGCCATTGAGCGCCGCGCGCAGCTTGCCGTCGCCGCCACCGCGCGCCGCGCTCTGCGGCGCCGCACGGGTGAGATCCACAATGCTGTTCTGCACGCCGAGGCGCTGCACGAACAGCCGGTCACCGGCGCGGTGAAACACCGCGGACTCGCCGAGGCCCTTGGCCTGGAAGCGGATGCCGTTCGCCGACAACTCCTCGATCACGAAGCTGATCGGCTGCCCGTCCTGCGTGACGACGTAGCTGCCGTCGCGTTCGCGCACCACCTCGCAGGCCTGCTCCGCGCCGTCGAGCTCGAATTTGAGCCGGGTCGGAAACACCGCCGCCAGCGACCGGCCGGGCCGATGCGGCGGGGCGTAGGGATCGGTGACGTAGAGCAGCAGCGCGGCGACCGCAGCGGCCGGCACCGCATCGTCCGGCAGCGCCCGCACCAGCTCGTCGCGGTGCGCCGCGATGAACGCCGTGGTCGCCTCGCCGGCCGCGAACGCCTTGTGGCGCAGACAGGCGGCGAGGAAGCCGCGATTGGTGGTGACGCCGAACGCGATGGTGCCGTCGAGGCCGTGGATCAGCTTGCGCCGCGCTTCGTCACGGCTGGCGCCGACCGCAATGACCTTGGCGATCATCGAGTCGTAATACGGCGGGATCTCCGCGCCCGATTGCAGCGCATGCTCGACGCGCAGCTCGGCCGGCATCCGCCACAGCGCCATCCTGCCCGATTGCGGCATGAAGTCGTGATCGGCATCCTCCGAACACAGCCGCACCTCGATCGCGTGGCCCTTGAACGTCACGTCGTCCTGGCGCAGCGGCAGCGGTTCGCCGGCGGCGATGCGGAGCTGCAGTTCGACCAGATCGAGCCCGGTGATCGCCTCGGTCACCGGATGCTCGACCTGCAGGCGGGTGTTCATCTCCATGAAGTAGAAGTTGCCTTCGGCGTCGAGCAGGAATTCCAGCGTGCCGGCGCCCTCGTAGCCAATGGCTTTGACGGCGTTCACCGCGACGGTGCCCATCTGCTCGCGAAGCACGTCCGAGACCGCCGGCGACGGCGCCTCCTCGATCAGCTTCTGATGGCGGCGCTGCACCGAGCAGTCGCGCTCGCCGAGATGGACGGCAGCGCCGTAGCGATCGCCGAACACCTGAATCTCGATATGGCGCGGCTGCAGGATCGCGCGCTCAAGGATTACGGTCGGATCGCCGAACGCGCTTTGCGCTTCGGAGCGCGCGCTGCGCAACGCGTCGGGCAGCGCCGCGGCGTCCTTGACCAGCCGCATGCCGCGGCCACCGCCGCCGGCGACCGCCTTGATCATGATCGGAAAACCGATCCGCTCGGCTTCGCGGATCATCGCGGCGTCGCTTTGATCTTCGCCCTGATAGCCCGGCACGCAGGGCACGCCGGCCTTCAGCATGATCTCCTTGGCACCGGCCTTGTTGCCCATCGCGGCGATCGATTCCGCCGACGGCCCAATAAACACCAGCCCCGCGTCGCGGCACGCCGCCGCAAAGTCCTCGTTCTCGGCGAGAAAGCCGTAGCCGGGATGCACCGCGTCGGCGCCGGCGGTCTTCGCCGCCGCGATGATCGCCGGAATGTTCAGGTAGGACTGAGACGGCTGCGCGCCGCCGATCGCCACCGCCTCGTCCGCGGCACGGACATGGGCGGCGTCGGCATCCGCGTCGGAATACACCGCCACCACGCCATAGCCGAGCCGGCGGGCACTGCGCATCACCCGCAGCGCGATCTCGCCGCGGTTGGCGATCAGGATCTTGGAAAACGGCGTCAGCTTCAACATACGGGTCACACTCATGGCCGGGACACCGCGAACTGCATGCGCTGCGGCTCGCGCGCTTCGCTCTCGCGGCAGATCGCCAGCACTTCGGCCAGCACCGCGCGGGTGTCGCGGGGATCGATCACGCCGTCGTCGAGCATCCGCCCCGAGGTCCCGAACACGTCAATCTGGCCGTTGAACACCGCG